>QZKV01000162.1 GCA_003599575.1 Desulfobacteraceae bacterium
CTTGTACTGCACGGTCTGCTTTTTCTCCCCCGAGGGCCGGCTCCTCGGCAAACACCGCAAGCTGATGCCTACGGCCATGGAGCGGCTGGTCTGGGGCTTCGGCGACGGCTCTACCATGCCTGTGCTCGACACGTCCGTCGGGCGCATCGGGGCGGTCATCTGCTGGGAAAATTACATGCCGCTGCTGCGGATGTACATGTACTCCCAGGGAATCCAGATCTACTGTGCGCCGACTGCCGACGATCGGGACACGTGGCTGGCTTCCATGCAGCACATAGCCCTGGAGGGACGCTGTTTCGTGCTGAGCGCGTGCCAGCACCTGCGGCGAGGGGACTGTCCGGAGAAGTTCGATGCCATTCAGGGCGACGATCCGGATACGGTCCTGATGCGCGGGGGCAGCTGCATCATCGGTCCCCTGGGGGAAGTGCTGGCCGGCCCCGATTTCGGCGGCCCGACGATCCTGCGGGCCGACCTGGACCTGGACCGGATTCCTGAGGGGAAGTACGACCTGGATACCCCGGGTCATTACGCCCGGCCGGACGTGTTCAGCCTGCAGGTCAACCTGCGCCGCCAGAGTGCGGTGACCACCTGGGACGGGGAAGCGAGTAGCCCCTTCGACACTTCCGGCTCTGACCGACCTTAATTCCCCGAGAGCCTATCGGCCGGTCGAAAGCCGTAACATGCCAATATGGGGTAACCTCAACATTATGAGTGGTGCTTCGCCATATTTTCTTTTGGCAAACTTACGGACACCAATGTCACTACACAGATCTCGCCTTTCGCGGCACCACCCGCGCATCCATCCTGCGTGGTTCAGACGCCCCAGCGCTCCCGCCGCACCTGGCAAAGGCCCATTTTTTTCTGGCGCCGGTGGGTTGTGTGTTTATGCTATGCGCTTAAGGAGCGACATATGACGAAAAAGCCGACATTTGCCGCGGGCCGCAATATCGCCATGAAGGTCCCGCCTCATTTGTACGAGGCAACCATAACCAAACCTTTGCAGACCACCCTCACGGGCAGCCTGCCCAAGCCGGCCTGGCTTTGCGAACCCCTGAAATTGTGGTCCCCCTGGAGGCTCAGCGGCGAGCTGCTCGCTGAAGCCAAGCGCGACGCGGTGCGCCTCGTGCTGCGCGATCAGGAGCGGGCCGGCATCGACATCGTCAGCGACGGAGAACAGACCCGGCAGCATTTTGTGACCACCTTTATCGAACACCTGGAGGGCGTCGATTTCGAACAACGCAAGACGGTTCGCATCCGCGACCGCTACGATGCCGATGTGCCGGTCGTCCGCGGTCCGGTGGCGCGCAAGCGGCCGGTGTTTGCCGAAGATGCCCGCTTCCTGCGGGCCGAGACGGACAAAAAGACCAAATGCACCTTGCCCGGGCCGCTGACCATGGTCGATACCTTGTATGACGATTACTACCGCAGCCGCGAAAAACTGGCCTTCGAGTTCGCCGCGATTCTCAACCAGGAGGCGCGCGAGATGGCCGCCGCGGGCATCGACGTGATCCAATTCGATGAGCCGGCCTTCAATGTGTTCTTCGACGAAGTGCGGGCCTGGGGCATCGCCGCCCTGGAGCGTGCGGCCGAGGGGCTTGCCTGCAAAGCCGCGGTGCATATCTGCTACGGCTACGGCATCCCGGCCAACATCGCATGGAAGCAAACGCTCGGCGCCGAGTGGCGCCAGTACGAGGAAATCTTTCCCCTCCTGCAGGCCTCCCGGATCGACCAGGTCTCCCTGGAATGCCACAACTCCAAAGTGCCCATCGAGCTGATCGCAATGCTCGCAGGCAAGGATGTGCTGGTGGGCGCCATCGACGTGACCACCGAGCGCATCGAGACGCCGCAGGAGGTGGCGGCGACGCTGCGCAAGGCGCTGAAGCACGTGGCTCCGCACAAGCTCTTTGCATGCACCAACTGCGGCCTGGTCCCGCTTGCGCGGCCGGTCGCATACGGCAAGCTCCAGGCGCTGGCCGCCGGGGCGGACCTGGTACGCCAAGAGTTGGAGTGAAACCGCGGTAAACTCCCCTTTGAGATCCCAGCATTCAGGCGGGCCGATGGAGCCCGGGCAGGCAAGACTATCACATCGCCTGTCCGGCACCTCTGGTTGAAAAAATCCAAAAAACTGATTGCCAGAATAAAAAATAAATTCTAAGCTGCAGCATCTCAGCACGTTGCATGTTCTGCATGTTCCCATGTTCCACAGCACGTTTTCAACGCCCCCGACCCCATTGCGACCGCGCTGAACCTGAACCTTCGTATTCCCAATCCGGCCGAGCCCATCCCAATCGTCTTCTCCACCCGTTCCGTCTCCTTTGGGCATTGGATCATTCGAACTTCATCCGTTAACGTTTGGATCAGCTTACAAGGAAATGAAAATATTGGATATTCCCAATTTATTGGATTTCGGGGGAATCAATCGGTACTGGCACTCTCCTTGCTGAAGCATCCGAGGTTTGGCGACACACGCGCGGAAACCGGATGAACCCGAATCAACGGTTGCAGTATATTTGCCGAGCGATCGCTCCCAGCGGGGGCGCGGGAAGTTTGTCAGATAACGGGGTACTTATTTTAAAATGATGGGGTTGAGGAGGCAGGCATGAGATCGAATGTTGCGGTACTGGTTCTATGTTTCGGTTCTGTCGCGGCCGCCCTGTTCGGGTGCGGCGGCGAACAGGCGGTGGATATGTCCAAGGTGCTTGCCCAGGAGAAAACCTTCGTGGGATCGGAGACCTGCAAAACCTGCCATCTGGAACATTACGATTCCTGGAAAATGACCTTGCATAGCCGCATGACCCAGGATGCCCAGGCCAATCCGGACGCCATCATTGCGCCTATCGATGAGGCCGCCATCCGAGAAGATCTGGCCAAATTGGACAAACTCAAAGTGCCGGCCGATCAAATCTATGTCCCCAAGGCCTCCGAGATCAAGTACACCATCGGCAGCCAATGGAAACAGCGCTACATCGTCGAGAAAGAGGGGACACTCTACATCTCGCCCATCCAGTACAACGCGGATACGCACCGCTGGGTCAATTACAATGAAGACAAATGGGATAAAAAGCCCTGGCTGCAAGACTGCGGCGGCTGCCATGCCACGGGGTGGATCTGCAAAAGCAATCCCTGGTCGAACTGGGGGTCTCCTGCGAAGCCTGCCACGGCAAAGGCTCCTACCATGCGGCCCTGCCGAAAACAGCGGTATTTGAAAAACGCCAGACCATCGTCAATCCGGCCAAGCTGACCATGGGCGTTGCCGTACAGATCTGTGGCTCCTGCCACAACCGCGGCAAGGCCACCAAGCACGAGGGCGCCGGCTGGCCGGTGGGTTACGAGCCCGGCAAAGCCCTGGAGGCGTATTATAAATCCACCTCCTTCCGCGAAGGCGATACCAAACACATCTATGCCAACGAATTTTCCAAGGGCCACCATCAGCAATACATCGACTGGGTCCAATCCAAACATCGGGCCGAAGGGGTCACCTGCACATCGTGCCACTACGTCCATCAGATCGGGCTTGCGCCCACGCGCTCGCAGACCTATTCGGCCGGTTCCGCGCAGTGCATGCAGTGCCATCAGCTGGTGAACAACAACCTGGCGCATTCGATCCATTCCTTTGGAAACTGCGTCGGCTGTCACATGCCGCGGATCGCCGAAAGCGCCGAATCGGGTGACATCCACAGCCATGTCTTCATGGCCCTGCTGCCTTCCGATACCCTGAACAACCCGGTTGTGCCCAACTCATGCCAGACCTGCCACAAACACAGAAAAGAGGATTTGAAGGAACTGCAAGCCGCCTGGGACAGGCTGGTCAAACTTCCCAAGCCGGCTGCCGCAGGCATCCAGTAACGGACGCATATGGTCTTGAACCGCAATCCATTGAGGGAGTGTCCGATGAGCACCCGCTATCGTCCCAGACCCGTCGGCAGGTTTGCATGGATGGCCATATGGGTCCTGGCAGGCATGCTGCTCCTGCTCGGCATGCCCTTGCCGGCCGGCGCCCAGGAGGAAGTGGCTTCCGCCATCCGGCGCTACAAGGACCGCGAGGCGAGCACGGGGTTTTATGAGGAGTACGAGGTGCTGCCCCGCCACAAGCGCCCCTTTGTTGAGATTCCCAATCTGCGCAAAGGGAGGTTCCCGTACAGCCCCTCCACTCCAACCGTGCGGCAGCGCGCCCGGCGGGCCGACGCCCATCAGGGTATCAAGTTCTACGAGGTTCGTCGCTGCGAAGAATGCCACGTCGAGCAAACCAGGGACATCCATACGGTTCGGGCGAACCTGACCTGCCGGCAATGTCATGGAGGGGAACCCATGGCCAGTATCAACTTTTACTACTCGCCCATGAATCCCATCCGAAGACATGCCTATGTTTGCGCCAAATGCCATGAGGGCGCCAGCGCATCCTACGCCGCTTATATCATCCATGAACCCATGCCCGGATCCGCGCAAGCCAAAAAAGCTTTCCCGCTCCTGTACTATGCATACTGGTTCATGCTGGTCCTCCTGCTGGGCACTCTGGCATTTTTTATTCCGCACAGCCTGCTCACGGGCGTGCGGGAATTGTTCAGAAAAAAAGGGGAACATCGGAATGCCGACAACGATGCGCATTAAGCGGTTCACTGTTTTTGACCGGTTATTTCATCTCTTCCTGATGCTGACCTTCATCATCCAGACCGTGACCGGCTTCAGTCGATTGTACTACACCACGGCCTGGGGGAAAAAACTGGGCTATCTCGTGGGCGGGTACGAGGCGGCCCTGCGGCTTCATTTATGGGTGGGCGTGCTGATGATCATCGCCTTTCTCATCCATACGGTTTACCTGATCACGCGTCTGGATTGGCGCCGTTTTCCGGGAAGCCTCGTCGGCCCCGACTCGCTGGTCCCCAACCTGCAGGATTTCAAGCATCTGCGCCAACGCATCTTATGGTTCTTCGGAATCGGGGCCTCGCCCAGGTTCAACCGCTGGAGCTATTGGGAGAAATTCGATTACTGGGCGGTCTATTGGGGGATGCCGCTTCTGGCCGTAACAGGCCTGATGGCCATGTTCCCGTTTGCCACGAGCGGGTTTCTGCCCGGCTGGTCGCTGAATGTGGCTGTCTTCCTGCACCGCGCGGAAGCGATTCTGGCCGTCGCTTACATCTTCATCGTGCATTTTTTTATCGGACACCTGCGGCCGTTGAGTTTTCCCATGAACGAAGCCATGTTTTCCGGCAGTATGCCCCTGGAGGAAGCCGTAGAAGAAAAGCCGGCCTGGGTCCAGCGCATGAAAGATGAGGGCCGGCTGGAACTCGCCCTGGCCGATCCGCCCGCGCGGTGGTTCAGAGTAGCGTACTTCATCTTTGGCTATGCGGTCGTATTTTCAGGGCTTTATCTGCTGATCAGCGGGATCGTTTACAGCCGCTACATATCCTTGCATTGAAAGCCGCCGGCGCCGTTTTATACCCCAATAAGCTCTGCAGTTGATTTCAAAGCCGAATACGGGCAAGCCTGTATTTCAAACCGCACCGGCCGGCATTAACTAGTGTCCATCCAGAAATGGCTATTTTCGCCGATTTCGGTGTTGGGCAAAAATTTTAATCCTCGAAATATGTCCATATATTCCTGCGGTTAAAATTTCCGCCCGCCTTGAACTCGACGAAAATATCTCATCCCTGGATGGACACTAACCAATTCTATGAGTTGTATGGCTGGAATCCGATCCAAAAGGAGGCAGGGTCATGATTGGAGAGATCAAAGTGCAATGGATAGGAGATTACGATCGCGGGATCGAGAAAGCCCGGGACGAAAAAAAGCCCCTCCTGCTCGATTTTTTTAAAGACGGCTGAGGCGGCTGCGCCAAAATGGGTGCCGTGACGTACCCGGATGCGACCGTGGCTGCATTGCTGAATGAAAAATTCGTACCCGTTCAGGTCAATGTCGCTAAAGTACCAAAGTTGGTGGAAAAGTTCCAGGTCCTCTGGACGCCCAACTTGAACTTCCTCAATGATAAGGAAAAACAGGTGTACCATGTCGAGGGCTGGCTTTCGCCCTCCGAATGCGCGGCCATGCTGATGGTCGCCGAAGGCCATTACCAGCTGCATCGCAAAAAATTCGACCAGGCCGGCGCGCATTTCAGGGCGGTCTTTGACAGGTATCCGCAGAGCGAATTTGCGCCGGAAGCGCTCTATTATCTCGGCGTCAGCAGATACCTGGCTTCTCACGAAGCCGCGCGCCTGGCCGAGGAGTGGCAAAGGTGCCAGCAATTTTATCCGGAAAGCACATGGGCGCGACGTTCGATGGTGCTCTGAGCTGGGCGCCGCCGGCATTTCTGAACAACCTCTATCGAGAAGGACAACCGCCGCAGGCGGACGCATCCGCCTGCGGCGCGGTCCAAAAAAACGGCGCTCGCGCCCAATGGCGTTTTGCCCTCCCGAGCGCGGTCATTTCCGCCCTTTAAATTCCGCAATCATAATAGTTGGCAGAATCCGTGCAATCCTCCCTCGATCAATTTGGATCAGCGGATTCAGCAACATTCGTCTGTTCTCTTTTGGCGCTCTAGTGCAAAAATGGCTGGCAGGTGATACCCTTCACTTTAAAAGTGAGTATGGTTCAAAGCCTATTTCCCTGGTGGACTGCCGCAGAAAAAGGAGGACGGGATGAGCAGGAAGCGCAAACGGATCTTGATCGGAATCCTCGTACTGGTGGTGGCGTTTATCGCCTTGAGAACCTATCTGATCCAAAAGCCGCTTAATTACCCCGTCAATCGCGATATGGGTTGGAACGCGGGCGATGTGGTTCATATTCTGCCAATAGCAAACCATGAACGCTTTCTGATCAAAACGTCTTTCAAGCGCCCTCTGCAAGCGGCTCCGGCACTGGGGGTGGGCACCCTAAATAATGTCCGGGGTGTCATGACCGACACGGAAGGGCGTTTCTGGATGTTTGACGCGCCGGAGCTCTCGCCCGATACTGAATACGAGCTGGTGTTGAAAGATGCCAAGGGCCAGAAACTCTGCGATGCCTGGAAATTGAAGACTTTCCCCGCCCCGGATGCTTCGCCCGAACACGTCCGGCTTCTGATCTACACCGGCCTTGGTGGTCACGACGTACATCGTGAATGGATTAAAACCGGTCCGCAACCTCTGTCCATCCGTCACCGCCTTTTGAACAAAGCTTTAAGCTTCAATCCCCATGCGGTGATCTCCAGCGGCGACCAAATCTATTATGATTTGAGCTTTGACAAGCCGGCCAAGGTCATGGGCGATTCACCTCGTTCCAGGTACCATGTGGGAGTATTCGACCGCGGCAAATCGATCCTGGGAACTGAAAACGAAGCGATCCTCAAACGGGCGGTCGATCCACAGATTGCCTACCTGTATGGAACAGTCTGCCGTTCGGTGCCGACATTTTTCATTCTCGACGACCACGATTATTTCGAAAATGACACGGCCCTGGAAGGCGATGGGTTCGATATTCGACTGCTTTTATTAGGCTGGCGCTCTCCTTTTACAAAAGGTGGAATTTCTTTCCCCCCGGACGATTTCATGCTGGATGCCGGCAGAAGCGCCCAGAAGCTTTACCTGCCCGAGTTTCTGCCGGCACCAGGTGTTCCTCCTGGTTTGCCCGGAAGCGGTGCAGATGACCGTGCCCCCGATGTGAATGAATGTTACGGCGCCTTGCGATATGGCACTTTGCTGGAGGCATTGCTCTATGAAAGCAGACGGTTTACAACCCTGACCGGCCAGGATGCCGTCATGATTCATCCTGAAGCAGAGAAATGGCTGATCGACCGGATGAAGGCCGAGGAGGCCAGGCATGTTCTGAATCTTCCGGCCACTGTTTTTGGATGGAGCGCCGGCAAATGGATGGAGTGGTATCCGGATTTGCGGGGAAAGGACGGTCGCTTGACCTCCCAAATTGCCAAATATAAGTGGCAGCCGGGTTGGTTTGAACAGCACAACCGGCTTCTGGCAGCCGCTTCGGACATGAAGCACAGCACACCGCTTTTCATTTGCGGCGATCTTCACGATCAGTCAGAAGGGTGGATCACCCGCAGCGGTGATTTGGACCTGTCCAAAAATCCAGTGATATCTATCTGCTCGGGTTCTCTGGGCACGGGACCGCGAATGTGGCCGTCTGCTTTTCGCGGCTTGGTGGCCGAACCGCCCACAGCCATGGTCATGCAGCAGAAGCTCCTGCCTGTGGAAAAAAATGGTTTTGTCATTGTGGATGTCTACCGTGAAGAGATCATTGTCAGCTTCTACGCCTGGCGCCAGCCGGAGCCAGAATCAGCGATCGATGAACTTGCGCCGTACCACGTGGTGAACCTGCAACGCAGATAGCCTGCGGCAGATTAAAACAGAAACACATAACGATCTGACAAAAGAAGGGCCTCTAAGTACACCAGCCCCACGGAGGGGAATACTAAGTACACACATTCTAAATATTATGACGTAACTATTCGGGGCCGGGGTCGGTATCGGGGTCGCAATCGAATTCGATATCGATGCCGATTCCGATTCCGACCCCGAGGCCGACCAATTCACCGGCTAAACAAATCCCCCAAAGCGGTACGTTACTATAGTGGAACGGCCGGGATGCAGAAGATTTCCTATACCCGTCTCTCGTAGCGCGTGCAGAATTAATTCCTTCAAGCTTTCAGGAACGAACCGGCACCCCATTACAAAATATGCACACCTGCTGCAAACAAAGCACACCTTCAAGACCATTTTGGCCGGATCAGGAAGATCGTCGCAATC
Source organism: Desulfobacteraceae bacterium (assembly GCA_003599575.1). Classification (GTDB taxonomy): domain Bacteria; phylum Desulfobacterota; class Desulfobacteria; order Desulfobacterales; family Desulfosarcinaceae; genus Desulfatitalea. The sequence continues at coordinate 8,736 of QZKV01000162.1, forward strand.
CAAAAATAGTCGCTTTCGAGCCGTTTTATCAGATTTTATCAGACGGCAACAAAGCTGGTTTCCCCTGGCACTGCTTTTGCATCAAATCTCTCCCTGGTCCTGGTCCTTTGGCGGAATCTCCATCCATGAATAGAGGGTAATATGAAGAAACTGTGCTGCTGTGCATTTTTTGCTTTTGCTTTGCTCACGTCCCCCGGTTTCCGCGCGCCCGCCATGGGTGATGCCCAAGTCCAAGTGACTATCGGAGTGCCGCTCCCCCCTCTGATCATTCCGGCGCCGCCACCCTTGCTGCCGATCCCGGGAGCATATGTTTACTACCCTCCCGACGTGGATGTGGACATCTTCTTTCATCACGACAACTGGTATCGCCCACATGCAGGCAAGTGGTACCGGGCCAAGCATCATAACGGACCCTGGAATATCATTCATGACGGGCATGTCCCCCGCGCATTGATCGGGATTTCACCTTCCTATCGTTCAGTCGCCCATCATTACGAAAAGGTGCCCTACCACGAAGTACGCCGCAACCATTGGGATTGGGAGAAGAATCGCCACTGGGATCGGGACAAAAACGAGAACCGCAAACCCAACCAAGGCGAAAAACACAGGAAGAACAACGATCGAAAGGATGGTCACCGCAACAACGACCAACACAAGCATGATCACCACAAGTAAAGAGGGGCTTGTAATGCATCATGGTTCCGGAATGGCTGAAGAGGTCTGCCTAAGTACTCTGTTTCATAAATTCGGTGACATATAATCCGATCGAGCCGCTAACGATGAAGTCCCCTTTGAAAAAGGGGGCGAGCCATCAAGTCCCCTTTGAAAAAGGGCGAGCCATCAAGTCCCCCTTTGAAAAGTCCCCCTTTGAAAAAGGGGGATTTAGGGGGATTTTAACCTGCCTGAATTCAGGGGATAGGACGGGTTCTTTGGACTGAAACACGAAGCCATTTGCAGCCCTGCAAGGTGTATGGACCTGAGGCCTCTACCTCCTGCCGCTGAATCCCCTTCTGGGACTCGTTCTATAACTTGGACTCCGTGGTCCTGGCGTGCCTCTAAATCCGCTGCCACTGTTGTTTGGGCGCTCCACGTCACCGCGAAATGAGGGTCGTGGTCTGACAGCGTCTGATCTATCCGCATCGCCGCGGAAGGAACGATCCCTGCCCCTATGCGGAGGCGGCCGAAACCTGGGCAGGTTTTTTCCATTCGGGTAGGGGCGATACCTCCAATTATAGGCATACGGATAGGCGTAATGATAAACATAGGGATAATACAAGTAACCAAACGGATGATACGAATAGCCGTACAGATACGGACCGCCATAATAGTACGGGTGAGCGTAGCTTGCGGAATAATATGCCGATGTGCCGGCGCAGCCGGATAGGAAGAGTACTGAAACGCCTATGATGAAGTATCTTTTCATGGCGATCCTCCTTTGGACCAGGATCCTGACTGAGATCATCACTGTAATTAATCATAATAACTTCAATAAGTTTGTCAAAAGAGCAAGAAGTCCGGTTTTATGGCCGGCAAGGCAATTGTTGTTTTATGACCCTTGCCTGGCTGGATAAACCGTGGACGAGTTTAGTGGACATCCGGGGATAATTGAAGGGTAGGCCAGGGCTCAAAATGAAAAGACCTGCTGATTTCTCAGCAGGTCTCAATAATTGGTGCCGAAGCCGGGACTTGAACCCGGACGGCTCTCGCCACTACCCCCTCAAGATAGCGTGTCTACCAAGTTCCACCACTTCGGCATGATCTGTGTGCTATTGATTTGTCCGGCCTGGTTCCCCGGACGGCTTTGTCTCCTCGGCCGCCGGCGGGGTGGCCGGGGCGCTTTCTTGAGCAGGCTGGCCTTGCGGAGATTGCGCCGGCGCCTGATCCTTGGTCTCGGGCGGCTGGGTGGCCGGAGCCGGTTCAGGGGCGGTCTGCCCTTGGGCAGGCGCCGGCGGTTCGGTCACCAGACGCGATTCCCCCCCGCTGCCGGCCATGTAAGCCAGGACCAGCGACGTCAGCATGAATATGACCGCTGCCGCCGTGGTGGCTTTGCTTAAGAATGTGGATGCGCCGGTGGTTCCAAAAAGGGTCTGGCTGGCACCGCCTCCAAAGGCGGCGCCCATATCCGCACCCTTGCCGGTTTGCAGCAGAACGATCAGAATCAGCGCGAAACAGACGATCACATGAATGACGATAACCAAAATTGACATCTTTTACCCGTCTTCAGCTTTGGTAATGCACCAGCTGGCTGAATGTTTGCGGATCGAGGCTGGCGCCGCCGACAAGGGCGCCGTCCACGTCCGGCATGGCCATCAATTCCCTGATGTTGGAGGGCTTGACGCTTCCACCGTACAGGATCCTGAGGTGCCGGGCAAAATCCGGATCCACCCGTTCGGCCAGTTGCCGGCGGACGTGGGCGTGCACTTCCTGGGCCTGTTCCTTGGTGGCGGTCTTGCCGGTGCCGATGGCCCATACCGGTTCATAGGCCACCACCAGGGATTTCAGATCCTGTAAAACGAAACCCTCTAAACCTTTTCGGGTCTGTTTGTCAAGTACAGAAAAGGTTTGTCCGGACTCACGTTCGGATTCGGTTTCGCCGATGCAGAACACCGGCTGCAAGCCGGCGGCGATGGCTGCGCGGATTTTTTTGTTGATGTTCTGATCGGTTTCCCCGAACAGCTGGCGCCGTTCCGAATGGCCGATGATGACGTAGCGGCATCCCGCGGCCTTCAGCATGGCCGGCGCTATTTCACCTGTAAAGGCGCCCTTGGATTCCCAGTGCATGTTTTGGGCGCCCAGGGCGATGGCGCTGCCCGAAAGTTCCGCCGCGGTCTGGTAAAGGGCGGTAAAGGGCGGAGCGATCATCACCTCGACGCCGGCGACACCGGCCACCAGTTCTTTCAAGCGTTTGGCGGCTTGTGCGGCTTCAGCGCCGGTCATGTGCATTTTCCAGTTGCCGGCGATCAGTGGAAGGCGGTTAGCCATGTTCATCCTCCCGGAATTTGGTGAATGCTTATTGTTTACAGCATTTTTCCGATCATGGCCGCCAGATCCACCATGCGGTGGGAATATCCCGACTCGTTGTCGTACCAGGCCAGCACCTTGACCAAACGATCGATGGCATATGTATTTTCGCCATCCACGATGGACGAAAGGGGGCTGCCGTTGAAGTCGGTGGAGACCAGCGGCAATTCGTTGAATTCCAGAATGCCGTTGAGTTCGCCGCGCGCGGCCTCTTTCAGGGCGCTGTTGACATCCGAGGCGGTTACACCACTCTTGTCGATATTCACCACCACATCCACCAGGGAGACATTGGGCGTCGGCACGCGAATGGCCAGTCCGTTGAGCTTGCCGGCCAATTCGGGCAGAACCAGGGAAACGGCCCTGGCCGCGCCGGTGGTGGTGGGGATCAGCGAAAGGGCGGCCGCGCGGGCCCGGCGGAGATCCTTATGGGGTGTATCGAGCAGCCGCTGGTCACTGGTATAGGAGTGAATGGTGGTCATCAGGCCGTTTTGAATGCCGAAGTTTTCCATCAGCACTTTGGCCACCGGGGCCAGGCAGTTGGTGGTGCAGGAGGCGTTGGAGATCACGTGATGCTGCTTGGGATTATAGGTGGTATGGTTGACACCCATGACAATGGTGGTGTCCGGCTCCTTGGCCGGTGCGGAGATGATGACCTTGCGGGCGCCGGCGGTCAGATGCTTGGCCGCCCCGGCCCGGTCCCTGAACAAACCGGTGCACTCCATGGCGATATCGACGCCCAGCGATTGCCAGGGCAGTTGCGCGGGATCCTTGGCCGCCGTATAGGCGATACTTTGGCCGCCCACGACAATGGACTTTTCTTCGGCGCGGACTTCCTTATCGAATTTGCCATGCACCGAATCATATTTGAGCAGATGGGCCATGGTCGCCGCATCGGTAAGATCGTTGATGGCGACCACTTTGATATCCGGATTTTTGATGGCCGCCCGGAATACCATGCGCCCGATTCTGCCGAAACCGTTAATCGCTATTTTAATGCTCATCATTCCTCCTTTTTGCCCAAAATGATGGTTTATCCCTGGCTGCGTTTATTGCCCTTGAGAATGCCGCTGGCCAAGGAGATGCTCTTCTTGCCAAAGTTCTCCAGAAATTCGGCCATTTCCGTCAAACTTTTACCATTGCGAAGGCTGACGGCCTTGATCACGATGGGCAGATTGACGCCTGAAATGACTTCAATGTGCCCCTCCTCCAAAAAGGCATAGCTGAGATTGGAGGGTGTGCCGCCGAACATATCGGTCAATATCAGCACGCCTTTGCCGTTGCTGACCTTTTTGATTCCTTTTTCAATTTTAGTGCGCAGGTCGGCGGCGTTTTCCCTGATATCGATAGAAACGGATGCCAGCGCGGGCGGTTTTTCCCCCAATATGAATTCTACGCAATCGATCAGTGCATCGCCCAATTGCCTGTGGCTGACGATAAGGATTCCGATCATGGTCTGTTATTGTCCTCTTGATAGATTCGACGCCCCGCCGTGCTGGGCACGGGCATTTTTCTTTGCGTCTGGGGGGCCTTAAGACACAAATCGCGGTCTTCGTCAAGCGTGCATCGTACCGAACATGAATCAATTTTTCGCATCTTCCCCGCGGGGCGACGTAACCAAGCTGCGCAAGTCTTTTGTCATCCGGCTTGTTCAGCCAGACCGAATGTCGCGGTGGATCAACCGAACCGTGGGTTGGGTGCGCTTAATGTGTTCATACACTTTTTGGGCGATAACCACCGACCGGTGACGCCCGCCCGTGCATCCGATGGCAATGGTCAGGTAGGCTTTGCCTTCCTTTTCATACAAAGGAATCACCTGGTCCAGCAGTTTAAAATACGCCCCTAAGAATAATCCGGTTTCGGGGTCTTGCAATACAAAATCCTGAATTTCTTTGGATTCGCCATCCAGGTCCTTCAGCTCCGCCCTGAAGTACGGGTTGGATAAAAAACGCACATCCATGACCAGGTCCGCTTCCGGAATGGCCCCATACTTGAAGCCGAAGGATACCACATTGATGGCCATGCCGGAGATGGCGGTGTGTTGCCGGGCGATGTTGAGAATGGCGAATTTGAGTTCGTGTACGCTGAAGCGGGATGTGTCGATCACATGATCGGCTTCCTTGCGCAACGGCTGCATCTGCTTTTTCTCTTCCCGAATGGCATCGTGCAGGCTGCCGCAGTGCCCCAGCGGGTGGTGGCGGCGGGTTTGATTGTATCGCCGGAGCAGGATCTGCTCCTCGGCTTCCAGGAAGACCAGCGTCACCGGATGGCCGTGTTGCTTCAGATCGTCGATCATTGCACGGCAATGCGGCAAAAAATTGCGATCGCGCAGATCCATGCCGAACACCCAGCCCGCAATGGGTCCGTTTTTCTGGTCCAGATCCGATTGCTGAAGAAAATGGGGCAACAAGCGCACGGGCATGTTGTCGATGCAATAAAATCCGGCATCCTCGAAAGCGGCCAAGGCGGTGCTTTTACCCGACCCGGAGGTGCCGGTCACAATGATGATGGGGCGTTTTTTCATGGATTGGGGGATCAGCACATCCTGAACATTTCTGTGTTTATGGAACGTTTTGGGATGGGGCCTGCCGATTTTAAACCGGTCAGGAACTGCCGCATTGCATGATACCATTTTGGCAGGGCCGCAAGACCGGTCTGTTTTTGGCCGCCCCGGGATTGAACATCAAAATTCTTCATCGTTTTCGCGGATCAGGTCGACAATGTCTTCCGCGCTGCCCGCTTGCATGAGCTGGGTCTTGAAATCGTCGTTTTTCAGAAGCCGCGAAATGCGCGCCAGCAGCTTGAGATGCAGGCCGGCCGAGCTTTCCGGGGTGAGCAGCAGGAAGAAAATATGGGTCGGCCGGCCGTCCATGGACTCAAAATCCACGCCGCGCCGGCTCAACCCGATTCCCAAGCGCAAGTCACCCAGCTTCTTGAGCTTGCCATGCGGAATCCCGATGCCGCCGCCGATGCCGGTGCTGCCGAGGCGTTCGCGTTCCATGAGGACTCTTACCAATTCCTCAGGGCTTGTGCCCGACAGCTTGGCTATCGGTGCAACCAGTTCATCCAGAACACCTTTTTTGTCTTTAGCCTTCAGATCGACGTTGATGGTTTCCGAGCTGAGTGCATCCAAAATTTTCATGCCGTTTACCGCTGTTTGTTTTCTCGATGGGTGGAGCTTAGGGCGTGGGCTGAATAAGACCGTAGTGGCCGTCTTTACGGCGATACAGGACATTGACCCGTTCGGAGCGCGCATTGGTAAAAACCAGAAAATCGTCCTCGACCAGGTCCATCTGCAGTATGGCTTCATCCACATCCATGGGCTTGTAATCGATGCTTCGCACCAGGACCCGTCTTTCCGCATCGTCCTCGGAACCGCCGGTTTCGGTCTGGGTGTATTTGAGCTTGCCTTTGCCCGAGCGGTGCTCCCTGAGTTTCTGTTTGTTTTTCTTGATCTGCTTGTCCAATTTGTCCAGGACCATGTCGATGGACGCGTGCATGTCTTCGGTCTCATCCTTGCCGTTGATCGTCATGCGGTCGCCGGCGATGTTGACTTCGGCGATATGCCTGAATTTTTCGACCGAGAGCACCACGCTGGCTTCGCCGGGATTGTGAAAGTATTTGTCGAAACGATTGAGTTTCTCACTGACATAGGTTCTGAGGTGATCGGAAGGGTCCATATTCTTAAAAGTGACGGATGTTTGCATAACCAATGTCTCCTTGCAGGTGAGAGTCCCAAGGACTGGATATGAATTGATGCCAGCATGTTGCTTGGCACGCTGATAGTAATTCGTGGTAAGCGGAAAGCAACTTTTTCATGGGCTGGTCAACAATACCGTTTGCGTTTGCTGGAGGGCAGCACCCCCATCATTTCACGGTACTTGGCCACCGTGCGACGGGCGATATCGATGTTTTCCGCTTTGAGCAGGTCGGCCATTTTGCTGTCGGAAAGGGGTTTGCGGGGGTCTTCGGCTTCAATCAGGTGCCGGATTTTCGCTTGAACGCTGGCGGACGCAATGGCTTCGCCGTGGACCCGTTTGATCGAACTGTTGAAGAAATACTTGAGTTCAAAGATGCCTTGGGGAGTATAGGCGTATTTGTTGGTGGTCACGCGGCTGATCGTCGATTCGTGCATGCCGATGTCTTCGGCCACGTCGCGCAGGACCATGGGTTTCAAATAGGCGATGCCCTGCTCGAAGAAGTCCCGCTGGTATTTGAGGATGCTTTCCATGACCTTGAAGATTGTTTTCTGGCGCTGGTGGATGCTGCGGATCAGCCATGCGGCCGAACGCAGCTTGTCCTGAATGTAATTGCGGGCGTTGCCGCTGACATCCTTGTCGCGTGTGATGGCTTGCTTGTAAAAGGAATTGACCCGCAGTTTGGGCAATCCGTCGTCATTGATCACAATGGCGAAATCATCCTCGGTTTTGTAAACGTAAATGTCCGGGATGATGTATTGGGGTTCCTCATCGCTGAATTGCCTTCCGGGCTTGGGCTCCATGCGGGTGATGATTTCAACCGCCGCGATGACCTCTTCCATGGTGACTTTGAGGGCCCTGCAGATGGCCTTGTAGTTTTTGTTCTCCAGATGATTGAGGTGCTGGGTGATGATGTCGGTGACCAGAGTGTTCTGCAGACCCAGGTTGCGGGCTTGCAGCAACAGGCACTCCGATAAATCGCGGGCGCATACGCCGATCGGGTCAAAGCTTTGCAGCAGGAACAGAACCTCTTCGATATCTTCTTCAGTGACACCGGCCTGCTGGGCCAACTCCGCCGAACTGGTTTGCAGGTAGCCGTCCTTGTCCAGGTTGCCGATGATCAGGCTGCCGATGCTTTTTTCTTCGGGGCTCGGCGATGACACCAGAAGCTGCCACAGGAGGTGGTCGCTGAGAGATTCCTTGTGGGAAATGAATGCTTCATACTGCGGCGCATCCTTGTCTTCGCTTTCAAAACGGATGCGGCCGGGGGAATTGTATTCATCGATGTAATTGCTCCAGTCGATTTCGCTGGGGATCTTTTCATCGATGGAGATCTCTTTGGGTTTTTCGACCGTTTCAAGCTGAACCTGCTCATCCGAACCCAACTGTTCCCGCGCGAGGGTTTCCTGCGATTCCTCCAGGGTCGGATTTTCCTCCAGCTCTTGACGAATTGCATCCATCAGCTCCAGGCGGGACAACTGGAGCAGCTTGATCGCCATCTGGAGCTGAGGGGTCATGATCAGCTGTTGGGTCAGTTTGAGTTGCTGTCTCAGTTCAATGGCCATATTACAACCTGAATTCGTCTCCCAGGTAGATGCGTCTGGCAATCTGGCTGTTGGCGATGGTTTGCGGCGGTCCCGATTCGATTACCTCGCCATCCGCCAGAATAAATGCTTGGTCACACGCTTCCAGTGTTTCCCGGACGTTGTGGTCCGAGATCAAAATGCCGATTTGGCGTTTTTTAAGGTGGCCGATGATCTTTTTGATATCGGCGACAGCCAAAGGGTCGATTCCCGCAAATGGTTCATCGAGCAAAATGAAGGCCGGATTGGTTGCCAAAGCCCGGCTGATTTCCAAGCGCCGCCTTTCGCCACCCGATAACACGCTGGCCCGTTGTCGCATCAAATGCCGGATGCCCAGTTCCTCCAATAAGGACTCGGTGCGCTGCCGGCGTTCGATTTTGGGTATGGCCATCGTTTCCAGGATCGCCAGAATGTTCTGTTCCACGGTCAGTTTGCGGAACACCGAGGCTTCCTGGGGAAGATAGCCCAAACCCTTGCGCGCCCGCACATACATGGGGCAGCTGGTGATGTCTTCATTGTCCAGGAGGACCCGCCCTGCATCCGGTCTGATCAAGCCGACCGTCATGTAAAAGGTCGTGGTCTTACCGGCGCCGTTGGGTCCGAGCAGGCCGATGACCTGGCCGGAAGAAACCGACAGACTCACCGTTTTGACGACACGGCGGCCATTGTAACTTTTTGCCAATTTCTCAATGGCCAGTGTTGCCATGCCACCACCAATCGTGCGAACGGAAGATATAACAGCTCAACTCTTTCAGTTCAAGCCCCTTTGATCTGAGCGAAAGACCGCCTTGACGGGGTTCTTCTCATCTCCGATCATTTCCACCCGGCCGCTTTCCCGGTAAAAGGTGATCACACTGCCTTCGATCACATCCGGTCCGTTGATCACTTTGGCCCCCGGACCGGACAGAACCAGTTTTTTATCGGATGTTGTATAAACCGCCCGTTGGCTTTCGGCAATGCGATTGTCCAATTCAATACGCACATTGCCGATGGCTTCAATGCTGTCGATGCTCTCGCTGTTCATGCCGTCTTGGGCGGTGTTGCCACTCTTGTAGATCAGTTTCAACCGGTCGGCGGTAATCGTGGTATTGCCCTGCTCGACTTTCACATGGCCGATGAATTCGGCGCCGCGGGTATCGCTTTGCGTCACCAGCCGGTCCGCCCTGATATGAATGGGCTCCTGGGCCGGTTGCGGCTCAGCCAGGGCCGTGCCGGCCGCCGCGATACACGCCACCCAGGCCGCCATGGTCCAAACGAACAGGGCCGATCTCGGATGGGCGTGCTTACAGGGCCATATCTTCATTCAGGTTTCCTTCCACCTGCCCATCGAACTGGGCCGTGTTGGTTTCCAGGTTATAAGTCATCTTTTCGGACCGCAAGTCAAATGCGCTGCCGCTGATATGTACCGGCACGTCGGACTGAAGGATGCGGCGTTCGTGCCAGTACGCGAGCGACTCGGTCAACAATGTATATCGGTCGCTGCGCAGGTGAACATTACCGCTGACTTCCATGTCGTTGGTGCGGGTGTCGAGCACGCCCCGCGCCGCCGTCAGCAGGACCCGCGCGCCATCCTTGGTGTGGAACACAACCTTCGGCGCTTTCAGGATCATGCGGCGGCTTTCGGCTTCCAGCTGAGCCGATTCGGCATCCAGATCCCACTGCACCTTGCCGTCCTTGGTCGCGGTTTGGCGCAGACCGGCCAATGTCATCAGCGCGCGCGCGGCCGTATCGGGCAGCGGCAAAGCTTCTCCCTGGTGGCGGCGCAACTGTAAAAACAGGATCAGAAGGGCGGACAACCCAAGCAAGACCACCGTTGTCAGAATCCATTTCAGTGCGCGCTTGCCGTCAGCCATGGATGAACTCTTGAAACGCAGGCCGTGGGGATGGCCGAAAGACTCGTTTGATGAAGCCGTCAGCCATTGAAAAGCCTGCCCATCAACTCGTCCCAGCGACCCTGGGCCTTGAGAATGGCTTCGCACACTTCCCGAACCGCCCCGCGGCCGCCGGGCGCAAGGGTGGTCAGATGGGCTGTTTTGCGAATCGCCTCATGGGCATCGGCCACGGCCACGGCCAATCCTACCCGTCTCATGATGGACAGGTCGGGGAGATCGTCGCCGATGAAGGCCATCGATTCCACGCCAACACGGGTGCGCTGCTCGATTTCAGGCAGCACCCCGGCTTTGTTGCGGATGCCCTCGAAAATCAAATCGATGCCCAGGTTGCGGCAGCGGTGCAAAAGGGCCTTGCCGGTGCGGCCCGTGACAACGCCGACGTCGATGCGCGCTTCCTTGAGCAGGCGGATGCCCAGTCCGTCCTTGACATCGAAGACCTTGAACTGCTCTCCGTTGTCGCCGTAAATGATCTCGCCGGCCGTCAATACCCCGTCCACATCGAGCAACAGCAATCGGATCTGCTTGAGTTTGGCGGTCAGCATTGAGGATCTGAGGCTCCGGGGGTCAGTGCGCGGCGTATGGCTTTGAGTTCCGTCAGCAGCTGTTCCACGCAATCGGTCGGCAGGGAGTTGGGGCCGTCGCATAAAGCGCGGTCCGGGTCGGGATGAACTTCCATAAAAACGGCGTCGGCGCCGGCGGCGACCGCCGCACGCGCCAGCACGGAGGCGTACTGCCGTTGCCCGCCGGAATGCGTACCCGCCCCACCGGGCAGCTGGACACTATGGGTGGCATCGAAGACAACCGGGTAACCGGTGGCCTGCAGGATGGGAATGGATCTGAAATCCACCACCAGATTGTTGTATCCGAACATGGCCCCGCGTTCGGTCAGAAGTATTTGCCGGTTGCCGGCCGAATGTATCTTTGCGATGATGTTGACCACATCCCAGGGGGCCAGAAACTGCCCCTTCTTGATATTCACGGGCTTGCCGCTGCGGGCGACCGCCAGAATGAAATCGGTCTGGCGGCACAAAAAGGCCGGAATCTGCAACACATCCAGCACCTGCGCCGCTTTTTCGATTTGATCGATCGCGTGCACGTCGGACAGCAGCGGCACGCCCAGATCGGCTTTGATCTGCGCAAGAACCTGCAATCCCTCCGCCAGGCCGGGGCCGCGGTACGCATTGAAGGCGGAGCGGTTGGCCTTGTCATAGGAGGCTTTGAAGATGAATGGCACCTGCAACTTCTGCGTCACCTGTTTTAAAAAGGCGGCTGTCCGGTAGGTGGTATCGGCATCCTCGATGACACAGGGACCGGCTATGACAATCAGCGGATTTCCTTGTCCGATATGTATATTGCCGACTTGGACGATCGTTTGCATGGCAAAAATTTATCCCGCACCCCCCCAAAAGTCAACCGCGAAACTTTGCCTTGATTAGGCAGGCCAGAGCTGGTATGTTTCGGCGTTCATTTTGAAAATGAAGGGGGTATTTAACCTATTGAATGCGAAAAGAAATACGTCCAAACCGGTGCTTCTGATCGTGCCGGTGCTGCTGCTGCTGGGTTTACTGATTTTTGTCCTCTTTCAGCGCATGGAAGGAAAACCGCCGGTCCTTTCGCTGACCCTGGAATCCCCTGCTCTGGGAGCGAACCAGACATTGCCGCTGCATGTGGCGGATGCGAAAAGCGGGATCCGCAAGGTCTGGGTCGGCCTGTTCAAAGACGGGCAGGAAATCCAACTTCTGGAGAAGGTCTTTGCCCCGGCCGGTATATTCCGCGGCGGCTCTGTGCATGAAGAGACATTGCAGATCCCATTCGAACCGCTCGCCAAAGGCATCAAGGACGGCAAAGCCGTGCTGAGGCTGGCGGCCCGGGATTTTTCCTGGCGCCAGTGGGGCAAAGGCAATGTTGCGTATCAAGAACATGAGGTGGTCATCGACACGCGGCCGCCGGGAATCGATGTGCTCAGCCGGGCCAACTATTTTGCGCAGGGCGGAGCAGGGCTGGTCATCTACAAGCTGTCCGAGGATTGCCGTACCAGCGGCGTGAGCATAGGGGAACATTTTTACCCCGGTTTGAGCGGCTATTTCGGTGATTCCAATATCTACATGGCCATGATTGCCGTGGATTTTCGCCAGGGGCCGGGCACAGCGGTCTATGTCAGCGGTACCGATCTGGCCGGCAATCAAAGCCGCATTGCGCTGCCGCACCTGATCAATTCCCGCCAGTTCAAGCGGGACAGCATCGCACTTTCCGACGATTTCCTGGATTGGAAAATGGCTGAATTCGCCAATCAGGTGGAGGCTGCGCCGGGCGCTTCGAGCCTGGATATCTTTTTGAAGGTCAATTCGGATTTGCGCAAGGCCAATTACGAAACCTTGGCGAAATTGACCGCCCAATCCGATGCAAAGATTTATTGGGAAGGCGACTTCATGCGGCTGCCTGCGGCGGCTCCCCGGGCGGGCTTTGCCGATCACCGCAGCTATCTTTATAAAGGCAAGAAGATAGACGAGCAGACCCATATGGGCATTGACCTGGCATCACTGGAACATTCGGCCGTTCCGGCCGCCAACAGCGGCAAGGTGGTCTTTTCCGAAAACCTGGGCATCTACGGTGGAACCGTTCTTATCGACCACGGCATGGGCTTGTTCAGCATGTACTCCCATTTAAGTCATATGAATGTCACCGCCGGGCAAATGGTGACCAAAGGAGATACGATTGGCAAGACCGGCATAACCGGCCTGGCCGGCGGGGATCACTTGCACTATGGCATGCTGGTGCACCAGACGTGGGTCAATCCCATTGAATGGTGGGATTCTCAATGGATCCGCAACAACATCGGCGCGAAAATCCAAGCGGTCAAGCAGCAACCATAGGAACAGCAATCCCGGTGGACGTGCTTATTAGCGTCACCTCGACAAAACCAATCCCGAAAGTTGTCGTTTTCATTTCAGGGAAAGTATTCTCTCGGATGGTATAGATGTCCTGCCGCTCATCAACCCATGGAACGCAGGACGGTTTCACCCAGAATTGTATTGCCTAGGAGAAGAAAAATGGCCCGGCAGGTGGTCCATAAGAGCTTTCAGGAAATCAACGCCAGAATCAAAAGCGGGCAGGTGGTGGTGGTCACCGCTGAAGAGATGACCAAGATCGTCAAGGACAAAGGGCCCGAGGCCGCGGCACGCGAGATCGATGTGGTGACCACCGGCACCTTTGCCCCCATGTGCTCGTCCGGCGCGCTGATCAATTTCGGGCATAGTGTTCCGGGCATCAAAGCGTCCGCGGTCACCATCAACAATGTCCCGGCCTATGCCGGTCTAGCCGCGGTGGATTGTTACCTCGGGGCGACCGAACCGTGTCTGGATGACCCGCTCAACAAAGTATATCCGGGCGAGTTCAACTACGGCGGCGGCCACGTGATCCAAGACCTGGTGGCCGGCAAAGCGGTGTATTTGAAGGCCACCGCCTATGGGACCGACTGTTATCCCAACCGGGCGCTGGAAAAAAAGGTCACCCTGAATGATCTGCCCAATGCCATTTTATGCAATCCGCGCAACGGCTATCAAAATTACAATGTGGCGGTCAATTCAACCCAGAAAACCATCTACACGTACATGGGCACCCTCAAGCCCAAAATGGGCAATGCCAATTACTGCAATGCCGGTGAACTGAGCCCGCTGCTCAATGATCCTTACTATCGCACCATTGGATTGGGAACGCGCATTTTCCTGGGGGGCGGCGTGGGCTATGTGACCTGGCACGGCACCCAGCACCGCTTTGCGGTGGACCGGGCTCCCAACGGGACGACGTTGCGGCCGGCCGGCACCCTTTGGGTGATGGGGGATTTGAAGCAAATGAGCCCGCGCTGGCTCGTCGGGGTCAGCATGCAGGGATATGGATGCTCGCTCGCGGTCGGCTTAGGGGTTCCCATCCCCATTCTGAATGAAGAAATGGCTCGCTGCACCGGCGTTTCCGACCAAGAGATCTTCACGCAGGTGATCGACTACGGACAGGATTACCCCAACGGCCGGTCCGAGAGCCTGGCGCAGGTCAGTTACGCCGAACTCAAGAGCGGTGCCATTACCGTCCGCGGTCAAACCATCCACACCGTTCCGTTGTCCAGTATGGTCCGCGCGCGCGAAATTGCCGAAACCCTGAAAGGCTGGATCCGCAAAGGCGAGTTTCTGCTGGGAGAGCCTCAATTTACGCTGCCCATGGAGAGTGGCGGGCGATAGAAACGCTCCAGGGTGCCTTCGCAGCGGGGCTTGTCCCTTTGAGCAACATCGCTTTCGGAAGCGAAAGTTGGGTGCGGTTTTCACACAGCAGCCGTTTTCATACGCCTGCCCGAGCAAAGTTAGGCCGGTCAATCTTTCTGGTTCCATCGTTTACGCGTAAGAAGAATTTGGGCCGATGGTTCGTACCGATCAGATGCCGATCCGGACCCGAAGCCAAAACAGGGCTTATGAAAGAGACCATTCGCACGTTTATCGCCTTTGAGCTGCCGGCCGCTATTGTTCAATTGGCGGGCGCGCTGCAAACCGATCTCAAGGCCCAAGGGTTAAACCTGCGCTGGGTACGGCCCCAAAATATTCATCTGACGCTTAAGTTCCTGGGAGAGATTGCGCCGGCGCGAACAGCCGATGTGGCCGGCGCCATGCGTAAAGCGCTCAAAGCCGGGGCACCTTTTGAGTTGCGTGTGCAGGGCATGGGTGTTTTTCCCGGCCTGCGCAAGCCGCGCGTATTGTGGATCGGTTTGGGGGGTCAGACGGATGCCCTGCAAAAAGTATATGCCGGCCTTGAAGATGAATTGGCGGCCCTGGATTTTCCAAAGGAAGACCGGCCCTTCAAGGCGCATCTGACCCTGGCGCGCATGGACCGGCGAATCGATGCGCAACTGTTGCTGCAGGGTATCCAGGCCGCCGGTGGGTTCGAACCCAAAACGTTTCAAGCATCGGAGCTGATCCTTTTTCAAAGCGAACTGAAGCCTCAGGGAGCCATTTATACGCCTCTGGCGCGGATTGCGCTGGGGCAGGGATAAGCAGACATATCCTTTTCGGCCATATTGTGACAGCGGGCGGTAGGGGAATCAAAAGGGGTGCGATGGTGATCGGTTGAGTCAAATCGTACGCGTACGCGATCGAAACGTGCTCGCACATCCTTGGTCTATCCGGGTACGTGCAGGTACCGCTTCGCTGAGTACGACCAGTAGAGGCTTTACAAGGCAATCCAGTGTGAATCATCGAACAGGAGAGGGAGGTCAGCATGAGTGCGTCAGTGGATAAGACCAAGGCAATCGAGTCGGCCATGAGTCAGATCGAACGCCAGTTCGGCAAAGGATCGATCATGAAACTGGGCAGCCGCCCCATCGTGGATGTGCCGGTGATCTCCAGCGGGTCCATCGCCCTGGACCGGGCCCTGGGGGTGGGGGGATTTCCAAGAGGCCGCGTCGTCGAAATCTACGGCCCGGAATCCTCCGGAAAAACCACCCTGGCCTTGCATGCGGTGGCCAATGCGCAAAAAAAAGGCGGGATTGCGGCCTTTATCGATGCCGAACACGCGCTGGACACCGGTTACGCCAAACGCCTGGGCGTCAACTGCGACGAACTGCTGGTGGCGCAGCCCGATACCGGCGAGCAGGCCCTTGAAATCGCCGACATGCTGCTGCGCAGCGGCGCCATCGATGTCATGGTCATCGATTCAGTGGCGGCACTGGTGCCGCGCGCCGAAATCGAGGGCGAGATGGGC
Organism: Desulfobacteraceae bacterium; assembly: GCA_003599575.1. Taxonomy (GTDB): domain Bacteria; phylum Desulfobacterota; class Desulfobacteria; order Desulfobacterales; family Desulfosarcinaceae; genus Desulfatitalea. Next base: position 24,669 of record QZKV01000162.1, read on the forward strand.
GATGCGCACATGGGTTTGCAGGCCCGCCTGATGTCCCAGGCCCTGCGCAAATTGACCGGCACTATCGGCAAAACCAATACATGTCTTATATTCATCAACCAGATCCGCATGAAGATCGGCGTGGTGTTCGGCAATCCCGAGACCACCACCGGCGGCAATGCTTTGAAATTCTACGCCTCCATACGCCTGGACATCCGTCGCGTGGGGTCGATCAAAAACGGTCAGGAAGTGGTCGGCAATCGCACCCGTGTCAAAGTGGTGAAAAACAAAATGGCCCCTCCCTTCAAGGAAGCCGAATTCGACGTCATGTACGGTGAAGGCATTTCGCAAGTGGGCGACCTGCTGGATATCGGCGTTGAGGCGGGCATTATCGAAAAAAGCGGCGCCTGGTACTCTTTCAATGGCGAGCGCATCGGTCAGGGCCGTGAGAATGTGAAGGTTTTCCTGGGGGACAATGCGGACATTTACGCCGCCATCGATGAGAAGGTGCGCAACTCGGTGGGAATCGTCAAGAAAAGCGAAGAGGCCGTAACCGAATACGAAGAATAAAAGAAGGCTTTCCGGACAACAGGCAAAAGAATTACCCGGGCAATGGAGCAGGCAAAAATGACAGGCAATGAGATACGCAGACGTTTTCTCGACTATTTCGAAAAGCACCGCCATCGGGTTGTGCGCAGCTCAGCGCTGGTTCCCCACGATGACCCCACTCTGTTGTTCACCAATGCGGGGATGGTGCAGTTCAAGCGCACCTTCATGGGCGAAGAAAAGCGCGATTATGTTCGCGCCGTCACCTCCCAGAAATGCGTGCGTGCCGGCGGCAAGCACAACGATTTGGAAAATGTGGGCTATACCGCGCGCCATCACACCTTTTTCGAGATGCTGGGCAACTTCTCTTTCGGGGACTACTTCAAGGAGAAAGCCGTCGAGTTTGCCTGGGACCTGCTGACCAACGGCTACGGTCTGCCCGCGGAACGTCTGTGGGCCTCGGTCTACACCGAAGACGATGAGGCCTACGATATCTGGCACCGCCGGATCGGCATTCCCGCCGAACGCATGGTGCGCCTGGGGAAAAAAGACAATTTCTGGGCCATGGGCGATACGGGCCCGTGCGGGCCGTGCAGTGAAATCCACCTGGACCGCGGTGAATCCTATGGCTGCGGGCGGCCGGATTGCGGGGTGGATTGCGAATGCGACCGGTTTCTGGAGATCTGGAATCTGGTGTTCATGCAATTCAATCAGGATGAATCCGGCCGGATGACACCCCTGCCCAAACCCAGCATCGACACCGGCATGGGCCTGGAGCGCCTGGCAGCGGTGCTGCAGAACGTGCCGACCAATTTCGACACCGATCTGATCCGTCCGATCATCAGCCGGGCCGAAGAGCTGTCCGGAAAACAATACGGCCTGGATGCGAGCGTCGATGTGGCCATGAAAGTCATCGCCGACCACAGCCGGGCGGCCGCCTTCCTGATCGGCGACGGCGTGCTGCCCTCCAATGAAGGCCGGGGCTATGTGCTGCGGCGCATCATGCGCCGGGCCATTCGCTATGGCCGCAACATCGGTCTGGAACGCCCCTTTCTGCATCAAACCGCCGAAGGCGTATTTGAAATCATGCGTTCGGCCTATCCCGAGCTGGGCGAGTCGGCGGCGTTTATCCGCAATGTCATCCTGAATGAAGAGCAGCGCTTCATGGAAACCCTTGACACCGGGCTCAAGCTGCTCAACGAGTCGCTGGCCGATTTAAAAGCCCGCGGCCAAAATAAAATCCCCGGCGATTTGATATTCAAACTCTATGATACCTACGGATTCCCCGTAGACGTCGTGCAGGATGTGGTGCGCGATACCGCAATGGTCATCGATCTTGCGGGGTTTCAGGCCCACATGGAAGACCAGCGGCAGCGCAGCCGTTCCAAGTCGGCCTTCGATGCCGTCAACCAGGCCTATAAAACACTGTCAGCGCAAGCAGTCAAACCCGAGTTCAGGGGCTATGACGCCCTCGCCGTGGAATCGCAGGTCTTGGTCCTGGTGCGGGAAGGCCGCGAAGTAGAGCAGGCTGCGGCGGGCGAGTCCGTAGAAGTCGTCACGGCCGCGACACCCTTCTATGCAGAATCGGGCGGACAGGTCGGGGATCAGGGCACGATATCCGCTGCGGAGTTGCGCATGGCGGTGGAAACGACCGTCAAGGACCCCACGGGCCTGATCATCCATAAGGGCACCGTAAGCTCCGGCCGTATCGAAAAGGGCCAACGGGTTCTCCTCACGGTGGATCAAGACAAACGCCGGGCCACGGCCCTGAATCACACGGCCACCCATTTGCTGCATGCCGCCTTGCGCAAAACGCTGGGCGAGCATGTCAAACAGGCCGGTTCCCTGGTGGCCCCCGATCGCCTGCGCTTTGATTTCAGCCACTTTTCGCAAGTCGGTCCTGAAGTGGTGGACCGCATCGAGTCTTTGGTCAATACCAAGATCCGGGAAAATGTGGCCGTGACAACCGATGAAATGGCCGTGGAGAAGGCCATGCAATCGGGGGCCATGGCCCTGTTCGGTGAGAAATACGGCGATCGCGTGCGCGTGGTGGCGCTGGCCGATTTCAGCAAGGAATTGTGCGGCGGCACCCACGTCGGCGCCACCGGCGACATCGGATTGTTCAAAATCATTGCTGAAACCAGTGTCGCTTCGGGAGTGCGCCGCATCGAAGCCCTGACCGGCGAAGCCGCACTGACGTTTGTTCAAGAGGCGGTGCGACATTCCCAGAACATCGCCCACCTGCTGCGGGTCAAAACCGAAGAGGTTGTGCCGCGGGTGCAGCAGTTGCTCGGTTCCCAGAAATCATTGGAAAAAGAAATTGAAAAGCTCAAGGCCGGACTGGCCGACGCAAAGGCCCAGTCGGCGGATGACCGGCCGCGAATCATCAACGGCGTATCCGTTCTGGTGAAAAAGGTATCGATCGACAAACCGGCCGCCATGCGGGATCTGGCCGACCGCTTCAAGGACCGCATCAAATCCGGGATCGTAGTCCTCGGCAGTGCTGCAGACGGAAAGGCCTTATTGATCGTGACAGTGACCAAGGATCTGGATAAACGCTTTCATGCCGGCAACATCATCAAGGAACTTTCCGCCGTGGTGGGCGGCGGCGGCGGCGGCCGGCCGGATATGGCGCAGGCGGGTGGACCGAACGTGGGTAATCTGGACGCGGCGTTGGAGAAGGCCTACGAGGTCATTGAAAAAAGCGGCCGTTGAAAGTGGAGGGCTCCTCTGAGTGGTCACCCGGCGCGGGCCGGTGCCGGATGGTGTTACACTTTCATCTTCAATTTCAATTCCCATTCACCTTGAGCGCCACTTCGATGATCATCTCGCCCTTGTCCGTCGTACAGGGTATATTGATGATGGGAATTCCCGAAGGATAACTGACTTTGTGTCGGCCGACCACCACGCTGGGCACGGAGATGGCGTTGTTGTCGCTGGGAAAGTCGGTTTTGGCATTGCCGGCGATCATGTTGGCGATTTCACCGATGGCATCGGTGCACACCTCATTCAACTCGTCGACCTCTTCTCCGATCAAGGCGGATACCAGTTGAAACGCCACCGCATGCGACAAGCTGATCACCACGCAGCCGGTCACGCTTCCGGACAACCCGATGATGCTGCTGATTTCGTGCGGGACCTCGTTGCCATTCTTCAGGACCGGCTTGCCCAAGGAAAAAGGGACGGTGATCATGGTTTCAAATACGCGTTTCACTGCGACGACAAACGGCTTGATGTAATTGGGATCCATCTTTTTCCACCTTGCTAGTATGGGATTGTTTTTCCGCCTGCGTTTGCATGCGCATCGCATGTTTTCAATCCAGCGACGCAGAGCTTTGAGGGCAAGCTGCCGTTTGCGTCAAAGCTATCATCGGCAGATACAACGCGGACTTTAGAATTGGTTTCAAAGAGGTTCGGCGGTCTGCATGCCTGTTCCGGTCCAATGGGGTCCCCGGCGACATGTTGCCTTTCAGCATGCCTTGGGGGCAAGAGGCTGGCTGTAACTTACAGCGCCGCCTAGTAATCGAAAGAGACGCTGAAGGAGCCGAATACCTGGGCATCTTCCTGCTGGTCGAATTGCTTGCTGCGCCAGACATAGGAATAAATGATCCTGAATCGCTTATAGTGCAAGGCAATACCCGTCGTGGCTTCGGCCACCAGCGGCTTTTTGTCCACACTGTGGCCGGAACGGAAGGTGTTGCCGTCCAGGAATATATCCCGCACCACAATATATCCCTGCAGGCCCACAAAGAGGTGGATCCCCAAGGCCGATCGATTTTTTCCGAATCCTGGGGTCAGGTCGGCCAGATGGTTGCTGTCACAGCTGGATCGGATGGGGCAGCTTCCGAAGTTGTCGGGCAGGTTCCAGCCGAAACGGAATTCCGCTCCGGCGTCGGCATCGATGGAGACATTGCCCAGGCGTCCCCCTATATGGGGGATCAACCCCAAGCCGAATCCGTTGGCGGCCTCCTGTTCCCACAAGCGCCATTTGGTTTCGTAAACCAGTTCAATCGCCGGTTCATTCTTCAGCTGATTGTCCCAACCTTCGGCGATATCGGAGCCGACCAGCCTGTGGGCGGTATTTTGCATTTGCTCGCCCAGGGCCCATGGACCCACTACGCCGATATCCAATTCCAGCAAAGTCAGGCGAGCGCTGCGGAACGCATGAAAACCGAGACCGACATACAGATAGCCGGCATAGGGCCGGTCGTCCGATATCAGGTCCTCGCGCTCCGTATCCCGGGGAGTATAGATGCTTTGCCCAAGGGAGACAGAGTACCCCAGGTTGGCCCTGGTGTCCTTTACAAAGGGAAGCCGCCGGATCAAAGGGTAATTCAAGAGGGAATGCGGCGCGAGCGGTTCACCGGCAAACCTGAGGGGCCTGCTCCAGGTCAAGCGCAGGCCATTGGTGTAGTCCCGATCGGTTCGCGCAAATACATCGTTTTCCCAGTAAAGGGTGATGCTGTTGGGATGGTCCGGGTATCGATCCTTGGCCAACGCCGGATCAAGGGCTGGCAGAAAAACGGTGCAGCAAAACAAGGCCATGCGGAAAACAAGGTTTTTTACCAATTGAAGGGAAGCGGTATCCCAAGCCCACCATTGCCACGGCAGGGTATTTTGCATCGGCGGCGTCCAATCGGTGAAAATAGAAAGAAAGGCTCGAGTGAAAATATAAGAGCAAGCTTGCGCTATGTACAAGAAGGTGGATTCTTCCGATATGGGGCAAAATACTGATTTGGTCCCTTGGGCGCGGAAATGCATTGGAGCGGCAGGTGCTATGTTCCGTGAAATGGTGTGTCGCTGCAGGGCGGCAATTCCGCCCCTATGCCTGCATTGAATTTCAATTGGCCGATGAGTCTGGCTAAGCGGTCATACCCTCTTTTATGACGTCGATCATAGAGTAAGCCTTGCCGCGGACTCCCTGGGATAGCTTTGCGGAGAGAAAACGAACCGCGTCCATGGTCCCTTCGCTGTAAATATCGCGACCATTGATGTTGTGGGTGAACTCGAAACGCGCCGTTTGGTCGGCGGAGACCAGCGTGTAGGTATGCCAGGCATGACCGCTCAGGTACGCTGCCGGCACGCCCCAAACATCGCGCTGGCGCTGCGGGTCGCGCTCTTTTTCGATCCGGCCGGCATCGAAGGCTATGCCCATGCGATTGAAGTAAGCGACCATGGCTTTTGCGGTGCCGCTGGTGTCGGCCTTGCCGGACTGATGGCTTTCCCGGATGGTCAGCGTGTAGCCTTTGAACAGATCGGGGAAGTTTTCCGCCGCATACGCCATCATGGCTTGAAATCCGACGATCTGTTTGGCCATATTGGGTGCAATCACGGCTGTACCGCCGGTTTGAAGGACGATGGCGGTCAGCCGCTCGCGGTCCCCCCCCGTGGTGCCCATGACAAAGGGCAGATCGTGGCGGCAGTAAAACTCGGCATTGGCGTTCACGGCCGACGGATGGGTAAAATCTATGCAGATAAAAGGCCCGTGCGCGTCTTTGATGCTGCTGATTTTCTCCTCGCGCTCTGCGGGACGGATCAACTCAACGGCCGTGCCGCCGATGGGGCACTCCTTAACAGTAATTTCCGGACCGGTCAGCGAGAACGGCAAAAGGCGAAAGCCTGCATGGGCGCCAAAATGTCGCCCGATCACCGTGGCCACATGGCCGGGCAGTCCATTCATCATCACCTTAATCGTGTGCATCGCGATTCTCCTTCCAGCATGGCCGTTGGTCCGCGGTTGCGTTGACGTCGGCCCGTCGACCGGTTCCCGCGTTGCGCAGTCCGGGTTCCGCAATGGTCAGTCCCGCTGCAACCGCCGCGAGCCGGGGCAAGCGGATTTCTTTCAGGTTGGATAGATTATTCTGCAATGTCTTTACGGCCTGAGGAATATAGGCTTCGAAACCGCATTTGCCTTTCACCCTGCTCAAAAAGCCGAAAGCGCCCAGCATCTGCAGATTGCGGGTCAGCGCACAATAATCGTAGCCTGCCAGGAAAGTCTTTGCATCGAGGCCGAGCCTGCGCTGCAGGGCTTGGGCCGCATACTTTTTCAGGTGTTCCTGTGTAGCTGCGGGCAGGGCTGCATAGGGATCGATGAGCAAAGAGGCCAGGTCATACTGCAAAGGTCCCCACCGGCCGCCCTGAAAATCGATAAAACCGATGCGGTCTCCCTGAACCATGATATTGCGCGACTGCAGGTCCCGATGCATGAAACCGAAAAAAGCGTTCTGCAGCGCACGATCGGCCAGTTGTTCAAACTCATCGGAAAAATAGCCGTAATCGCTGCGGACGGCAAGGTACCCATTCAGAAAAGCCTCCACAAAATAGCGGCACTCTTTTTCCCTTATCAAATCCTTGTCATAGCGTGCGCTCTGATAGGTCCACGCCGGATCGAAATCCCGGCCGCTTGCAAGAGCCATGTGCAGCCAGCGATCGATTACCCGCCGGTACAGATTTTCCTGCCGCTGCGGGCTTAATTCCCGGACGACCGCCTGCAGGTGCCGGTCGCCCATATCCTCGAGAAAAACCAACCCGCTGAATGCATCGTGCAGATAGATTTCCGGCACGGCGGCGCCGGTCGCATGCAAATGGCGGCCGATATCCACAAACGCATCCACTTCCTGCCTCACCCCGCAGCCGGTCCGAATGCCATGATCGGCCATGATGATGAGTGCCGCGCCGAAGATCGTCGGCCATGTCTCCCTTACAAGCCCCCAGATAAGCAGAGCCGACTACCTTGGCGAGACGGTCCACCGTCCGGGCGTGATCGCAGCAGTACAATGCGTGCAACGCACCATCTCTTCTCCCGGGGAAGGGTCCTATCCATTCATAGTCACGCCACGGACATTTCTGCGCCCGATAATCGTTCCGCATTTTCGTTGAAAAACCGTTCGCCGTCTGGTACAAGGTTCCAGACTTGCCGGGGGCCACTCGAACGCTGGAAATTGCGTTAGGAGCCCCCTCGCGCGGTGCAGGGAAGGCTATTGATGGCGGTGCAGTT
>QZKV01000107.1 GCA_003599575.1 Desulfobacteraceae bacterium
ATCTGACTTCCGTCGGCCATAACCGTCCACAGGTCCGGTTGGTAATTTTCATGGATCCTGATGGCCTTGCGGGTGCGCCCGAACATCTCGGCCGAACTATGCAGGATTTGATTCATATGCATGGGTTTGACCACATACTTGCCCCCGCGCGCAAAACCGAGCAGCTGTTTGGTCAGCCGCGAACCGCTGTCCACGCAATCCTCGATATTTCTAAGTTTTTCGGAAAGCGAGGGATCGTGCTCGACCTCCAGATACATCAAGGACACATTGCCCTGTATTCCCATCAGCAGATTGTTAAAATCATGCGCGATCCCCCCGGCCAGGGTGCCGAGTGACTCCATCCGCTGGGCTTCCTGAAAACGGCGCTCCAGGGCCTTGCTTTGGGTGATGTCCTTGACGAAGTTCAGCGTCCCCGCGGAGCCCTTCCACTTGATGTTGATCGTGTTCATCTCGACCCAAACCGGTTCGCCGTCCGGGTCGTGCAGGCGAAAGGAGATGGCATGCGGTTTGGGATCCAATCCGTTGAGGCGGCGCAAAAAATATGCGGGATCGCTCCCGCGGTCATCCGGAAAGACATATTCCTCGAGAGGTTTTCGCGATCGGGCCAGCCCCAGCTTGTGGGCCATTTCACGGGCTTTGCGATTGGAAAACCGGAACCTGTTGTCCTGGAAGATAAAGATGGCTTCATTGGCGTTTTCGACCAGCAAGCGGTATTTTTCCTCGGACTCAACGAGGGATGCTTCACTTTTCTTTAACTCGGTGATATCCCGCCAGTGCTCGACGATTCTAAACACACGGCCGTCCATATCCCGGATCGGATAAGCCCGGATATCCATCCACACACCTTTGGAGGGAATAAATTTTTCAACCTGGGCCGGTTTATCGGTCTTCAATATCAGCCCGGCCGCGCAGTTGTCGCAAGGTACGCCCTGATCGATCAGTTCATAGCAGCGTTTTCCGATCACTTGATCTTCACTTCGGCCGAAAAAATCATACCCGGCCTGGTTGAATCGGATGATCCGGTGATGGATATCCTGCACGCCGATGATGTCGGGAATTGCATTCAGCATGGTCTCAAGCATCAGCGAAGCTTCCCGGAATTGATCTTCGTACGACCGGCGCTCCCTTTCCGCCAGGCGTCTTTCGCGGTTTTCCTTTCTCAAGTCCTCGTTTACGGCCGCCAGGTCGCCGGTCCGATGGGCGAGCATGGATTCGAATTGATCGCGGTAGCGCATCAGTTCGATTTCCAGGTTCTTTAGATCGCCCGTTACCGCGCGAACCCGCTCTTCGGCGGCCAGGCGGGCTTCCCGTTCCTGTTGAAGCTGTCGGCGCAGCTGCACAAGCTCGGAATCGGCCGGTGTTTGGTTCGAAGGAGTCGTCATAGGTTCCTTATCACGCTTGTCCAAATTTTATCTATGCGGTCATGATTTCCTCGAACGGCTTGCAGGCAAAATGCCCAAAAAATTTGTGATGGAAATGAGAATGGGAACATGGATTTTTAGATCCGACCATACTTCCCTTATTCGAATTTTCCCCAATTCCATCCACCTGTAAATTGGCAAAAGTACGGCAGCGCATTCCACAGCCGTACCGAAGGTGGATTTGGATTACTCATGGTCGCTTAACTAGTTCGGGAAATGAAGCCACTATATGAAAAATGACCGCTGGAAACAAGCCGCAAATTTCGTAAGACAGTTGAATTGTCCAACGGTACAATCGGCGATCACCGCAATCTTCCTCAACCCCACGACACCGAAAGAATCGCCCATAACCCCATCGATCATCAAAGCATCAACTGCCGCCGGCCCGATTCCCATCAAATTCAAGTTTCATACAAACTTGTCGATATGACTGTATATACCGGAGTCACCACATCCCGCTCGGCCTACCCCGTTGGATGCAAGGTGAGACTCCATTGACTTTATTTTATGGTGAGCTGTGCCATGGGCGATTTGGACCCCGAAAAAGAGTCTCAAAAAGAAGACCGCGAGGCGGATGAGGAACTGGAAAGCCTGAGTGCGGAGGAAAAAGCGGCTTTTGAGAAAATTATGGCCGAAATCTCCGCAGTCAGCGGCAGCGCCACTCCTGAGAAAGGTGCGGCGCGCAAAAACAAGACGGCCGCTACGCAGTCCTCTCCCGCGCAAAGTGAATCGCCGGCACCTGCGGCTGCAACCTCCGCGGGGGAAAATCAGCCGGTCGCGGAGGAAGAAGAAAAAGCCGGCGAACAGGCCGATTTTAACAAAATCATGGCTGAAATCGAGTCGAAGCGCAAAGGCGAAAAACTCCCCACGAAAAACACGCCCGAGCAGGATGAGGAAAATTTGTCCGGCGATCAGCAAGCCGCCCTTGACCAGATCATGGCCGAAATCGATTCCAAGCGCAGAGGCGAAAAAACCGGTGACGATCAAACCTCTGCTGAGAAAAGTGAGCAAAATGATCTTCCGGAGGATCAACAGGCCGCCCTCAATCAGATCATGGCCGACATTGAATCGAAGCGCAAAGGCCAGAAAAACGCCGCACCCGGCGCCACCGAGGATGCTGAAACCGCGGAACTGACCGACCCTCAGCAGGACGCATTGAACCGGATCATGTCTGAAATCGAATCGAAACGCTCTTCCGGAAAAACGCAAAGCACTGCTGCGTCGGATGACGGTGCACAGACGGAAGCGCAGCCGCCCGACATTGAAAAAATAATGGCTGAAATAGAGGCCCAAAAATTGCGCGAGGTCAAAAAGGCCGCACCAGCTGCCGCTTCCGACCCGCAGGAAGAAGATCCGCAGAAACAGGATGGCGCCGGCGGGGATAAGACCCAGGAAAAAACGAGCCTGACCATGGAGGAGTTTGATGACGAATTAAATCATCTGCTCTCCGCAACCAAAAAGAAACCCGCGGGAAACGAATCGGAAGAAGCAGAAGCTGCGCAGATAAAAACACACCGCACGAGGGCAGACGGCAAGTCCGCGCAAAATTCGGCTCCCTTAAGTGCTGCGCCGGCGGAACCGCTTCCCGTCCAAGACGATGAGGTTGCGGAAGTTCCACAAGACTATCCGGTTTTGCACGAGGTTCAGGTTGAAACCGATTCTTCTCAAAAGCGCTCCGCTAAAAGAACCAAAACCAACGGAGCACGACCAAAGCGACGGCGGCTGCGTTCCTTGGCTTTCAGTCTATTGATCGTCTTGACCCTTGCGGGCGTCAGCGGGGGGGCCTACTTGGCCTATCAGCGATATTTTTCAACATCCGCCAAAACCCATACGCCGTTCGATTCAATTGGTTTGAGAGCGGAAACGGAAGTGATCCGCGAGACAGTGCGAGAACCAGCCGCGACGGCGCCTCCGCTGGCTTCGCCGCCAGCGGCGCTGCCCGTCCCGCCCAAAGAGATCAAGCCGCTGGAAACCCCGGCAATGATACTGGCCGGTTTGAAAAACGATCTATCCTCAGCGCGCAGCCGCATCCAGCAAAAGATAGCCGATATCGAGCAGCTCAAAAGCTATTACATTCGAGGCGTGCATGAAGAAGCCGAGCGGATCGAAGAGGCTTTGCCCAACGGCCAGCCCCCATCCCTGGAAGGCGCCCTTGCCGATCGAAAAATCGAACTGGGTCTGCGGGCCATTCAACGCCGCAAGACCTACGTTGCCAAACTGGAGATCCCCTTGGCCCAGATTGGCGCCATGTCCGAAGAACTGCTTTATCTGGAGCGGCGTACGCAGGTCTATGAAATTCTGAACAATGGCATCGGCGGTTTGCCCATCGAGAAGTTTAGAAAAGATGTCTCCGACGCCATCGGCAGCCATCTGCAATATCTTTCCCAGCTGTCCATCGATGATGTGGATGTGCAAGCGCCCGCATTGGCATTGATCTGGGAAGAGCAGGTTGCCAAGTTGGCGCAGAGGGCCAGCCTGCTGGCCCAGAGAGCCCCCTTGAACCGTGCAGTCGGGGCCGAAATATGCAAAGGCAAATACGATCGGAAATACTTGCTGACGGCCTTGTCCGAGGAAACCGCCAAATGCTTGATCAGGTGGTCCGGGAAAGACATGTATCTCAATGGACTGACCGAGCTGACCCCGGAAGCAGCCAAAATGCTGGTCCAGTGGCCCGGCGAGTGGCTGAGTCTCAACGGGGTGAAGGAGCTATCCGCGGAAACAGCCAAAATCTTGTCGCAATGGCCTGGCCGGCGCCTGTCCCTCAATGGCTTGAGCATCCTGTCGCCTGAGGCAACCGACCATCTTTCCCAATGGCGGGGAACTCAGTTGGAAATGATCGGATTGCGCGCAATCGGGCCGTGGAAGAACTATGCCACGCGCTTGTTTCTTTCCGAAAAACTTCGTCTTCAACTGGAGGCGCAGTAAATGAAAACAATCAGCATCAAAGTACTGCTTATCAGCGCAGGCGTGTGCGCCGGCTTGATCTTCGGCGGCAGCGCCGTGGGCGTTCCGCCGGCGCAGGCCAACGCCAAGCGCCTGGAACTGGAGCGCAAAATTGCCGATTTGTCCTTGCTGCACCAGCAGCTCGAGGACCGCATGCAACAGGCGCAAGGATTGCGCACCGGACTGGCCGGGCAGCAGTCGCTGCTCACATCCGAAATTCATGTGCTCATGAAAAGCCATAACATCAAAAACTTTCAGCAGGCGAAACAGCACTTGCGCGTGCGCTACAATATCGAGCTGCTCGGCACCATTTTGAGCTACATTGGAGAGTTGGACGGAAAGCTCATCTTCTATCAAGCCGGCCGCGACCGTCTTGCTTACCTGCGCCAGTTGGCCGAAGACGATCTGCGCATGATCGCCGCGGTGAACGACCTCAAGATCGATGCCCTGACCACTCAAATATCCTTGGTGGTCAACCGCTATTTGCCCGAGGCCCATGTTATCCAAATCGAGCCGCAGCAGGTAAAACCGGTATCGGGCCAGAATGTCTGGGAGAGCGTTCAGTCATCGAATCATTAAGACCCGGCCGGTTTATTGTCTCTCGTTTCAGCGCTCCAGCATGGAAACGCACTTCAACGGGAATTGTCTCGCACCCCGCTGATGATTCCCGAATCGTTGGGACCGCGGTAAGCTTCGCGCCGGATTTGAGCTATGCCCGCGTCAGCCAGCATCTCTTTCAGTTGCGCTTCGGAATAAGATCGGCCGGTCGGGGTGCCCAACAGCATGTTCAGTGAAAAAAGGGCCGCGAACAGCGGGCCGTCCATGGAATCGTCCAGAATAAATTCATGGATGAGGATCATGCCGCCAGGCGACAGCGTGCGGACGGCTTTGGAAATGATTTGCCGGCAGTCTTCGGGTCCCTCGGCGTGCAGTATGTGCGACATCCAGACCACATCGTAGGTGCTGTCGATTTCGTCCGCCAGGTAATCTCCGGAATCAAACCGGATGCGTTCGGACAGGCCGAAACGCTCGATGGTCTTTTCCGCAAACGGGCGGGTGGTGGGCAAATCAAAGACGACCGCCTGGAGCTGCGGATTTTTTTGGCAGAAGTGGATGGCATAAGTACCGGGCCCGCCTCCCAGATCGAGAAGGGTACGGTGTTGGCCGAGATCCACCTGATTGACGACAGCCGGCGCCTGCAGCATGGCGCTGTTGAACATGCCCATAAGAAAGGCTTCGCGCTGCCCTTCTTCATTGAAAGCAGCACGCGCGCGCAACGGCCTGCCCGAATGCACCGCTTCATCCAGCCGGGCCCAAGAACCGGAAAGATGGTGATGATGCAGGATGATGAAGCCCACGTATTCCGGCGCTCCTTCGACCAGATATCTGCGGGCGGCATCGCTTAAAGCGTATCGATCGCCCTCTTTTTCCAACAGCCGCATGGCGCTCAGCGCATTGAGCAGCCTGGTGAGGCCTCGCGCAGCGGCGCCCATCCGTCCGGCCGCCTCTTCGGCGGTCAGCGCCTTTCCGGCCAGATGCGTAAATACCTTCAGCTTAACGCCGGCGTGCAGCGCGAAGGTTTGCCAATAGCTGCCGGCGAGCTGCAGCAGCGTTCCCGGATGCCACGGTTGCTCATTCATGCTGTTTCTCCAATCACTTCTTTGCGCACACGCTATACGTCAATGACGATTTCCAGTCATTCTCGGCGCTTTGTTTCTGGGACCTCCATGTGCTTTGTTGGCGGCGTTCCAACCCTCGCATCACTCTTTCAGCCGATATGCGGCATCAGGGCCCAGCGGATGACTGCTTGGGTGGTTTGCGGATAATGGTCGAGGCAAACAATACCGCCGTTTTGCATGCGAAAGACCGGTGGGGCCGTTTTCGCGGTGATGAGATAGGCCGTCAGTTTCTCCAGGAAAGGCAAATGGCCGACGATCAATTCATCTTTTTTGAGATCGATGTGCGGGGCATACGCTTCGACGTCATCCAAGGGCCCGATCCCCTCGGTCGCACTGATCCCACGCGCCGGATTCAAGGCCTGCGCCAGGATCTCGGCGGTCTGGGCTGCTCGCAGCTTGCCGCTGTGCACGATCGCTGAAACCCGAACCCCATATTGGCCGGCTACCTGGGCGATTCTCCGGACCTCGGCCACCCCGGTATCCGATAGACCTTGGCGCGGGTCCTGTTCTTTTGGCAGGCTTTTGCCATGCTGAACCAAGTACAGCGCCATAACCCCTCCCCTGTTTTTCCTTGCCTGCCGGCGGTATCGACTTTATATTGCCCATTCTGGGCCAAATTCCGACTCCCGAAAGGACGCCTCCGATGTCACCGGAAAGTAAAGTATTAAAAGGGTACGTCAAGACTGAAAACATGATTTTCCTGCTTGTGGCGGCATTGGCGTTGGGTTTTATCGGCGGTGTGGTATTCAGCGCTTACCGATTGGGAGGCACCCCTGTTCCGGAAACGGCCGCACCCGGCGCACAGACGTCCGTAAACCCGCAGCAGAAAGAGATGTTTGCCGCCCTGCTCCAGCGCACCGAGGCAAATCCCAAGGATGTCGATGCCTGGACCCAGCTGGGACACCTCTATTTTGATACAGACCAACCGGCCAAAGCCATTGAAGCCTATGAAACGTCGCTGACCCTGGCCCCCGACCGCCCGGACGTATGGACCGATTTGGGGGTCATGTACCGCCGCAAAGGGGAACCGCAACAGGCCATCGAGAAATTCGATCGCGCCCTGTCGCTCCAACCGGATCACCAGATTGCGCTTTTCAACAAAGGCATCGTGATGATGCACGATTTAAAGGACCCCAAGGGTGCTCTGGACGCCTGGCAGAAACTGCTTGCGATCAATCCCAACGCCCAGACCCCCGCGGGTGAACCGCTGAAGAACATCATCGAACAGCTGCAAAAGGGCGGCGCCTCTTGATGGCCGCAGATACATGAAACCGAGCCTTGAAGGCCGGCCAGGGAGTAATCGAAAGTTGAGCATGACCTTTCGCGTTCACCATCGGCGCACCATCCGCAAGGGACGGGTTTTCGATATCACCGTCGAAAATGTCACTTTCCCGAACGGCTTCAATGTCGATCTGGAGATCATCCGCCATCCGGGAGCGGCGGCCATCGTTGCGCTGACGGAAGATGACCAGGTGCTGATGCTCAAACAATACCGCCACGCCATCGGCGACTTCTTGTGGGAAATCCCGGCCGGCACTTTTGAGGGGCAGGAAGACCCGTTGATTTGCGCACGCCGCGAGCTGACCGAGGAAACCGGCTTTACGGCCGCTCGATGGGAACATCTCGGTGCGGTCACGCCGGTGCCGGGCTATTCGGATGAAAAGATCCATCTTTTCCTGGCCCGTGAATTAGCGCCGGCCGCACAATGCCTGGATCAAGACGAAGTTCTGGAAGTCCACCGGCTGCCCTTGATGCAGGTCACGGACATGATCGGCGGGGGCCATATTCAGGATGCCAAAACCATCGCGGCCATCTATCTGACCCTTAACCAGCTCAAAAAATAGGTTTGCGCCCTAAAGGAATGGTTATTGGGCCCCTAATGAGTTCGTTCGGCATAGATGGCCTGCATCTCAGCCTGATCGAAAGCATAGCACGTATTGCAATGATGGCAGCGGATTTCAATGGGGAAAGGCCCGTTGCGCGCCATGTCTTCCAGCTCGTTTGAATCAAGCATGCCGAGCATGATACGAATGCGGCTCCGGTTGCAGTGGCACATGAATTCGACGCCGCGCTGGTCCAGAATCCTGGGCGCAAAGTCATTGAAGTTTTGCTTCAGCCACTCTTCGGGAAAATTTTCTGCCTGAACCACGTGCCCTAATGAGGGCAATCCCCGCACCAGATTCTCCAGCCTGGAGAGAACATCCTCGGGCGCTCCCGGAAGCGCCTGGAGAAACATACCGCCGGCGCCCTGTACTTCTCCTTGGTTATCGAAGGCCACACTGAGGGAAAACGAGGTGGGCACCTGCTCCGATTTCAAGTGATACAAGGCCAGGTCTTTGGCCAAACTGCCGTATTCCATCATCACCGTGCCGGCGAACGGGCTTTTGGCATCTTCCAGATATTTGGTTACCGAGACAAAGCCTGCGCCGAAAAAGGGGCTAAGGTCAAAGCTCTGCAGCGGCTGGTGGACGGGGATGGGCACCTGCTTCAAATGTCCGCGCACCTCGCCAAAGGCATTGGATTCGACGTGCAATCCCTTGATGGGGCCCGAGCATTCAACACCGACGGCCAAACGGTCGTTGCCCTTCAGATTGGCCGACATCAGCGCTGCAGCCATATAAGCATGCCCCAGCACAAGCGTTTCGAGCACGCCCAGCTCATGGTTCCAGCGCATCTCGCTGACCATGCGGGTTGCATGAACGACCACTCCGCGAATGGCATCGGAGGCCATGATGAAGTTGTAGAGCCGGTCGCGGGAACTGGCGATCAGTTGTTCCTTGAGGGTTGATCCGTATATTTTTTTCTTTTCCATTGGCACCACGCTGTTCCTGAAATTGGGGCAAAGTCCAATCCGGATCATAACCACTGTATCGGAAGATGCCTCCATCGGGCACAAATCACTTCCACCGGCTGTCCCTCAGATGCCTGCCGATCGTGTCAATGCATTGCCGGGCCTGGCCGGCGGTGGGCATGTTTTCCAGGCGCAAAATGGGGACCGCGGCCTTTGCGGGCGATTCCTTGCGGGTCAGCAGCATCAGCCGGTACCAGTAAGGCAGACACCCGTCGTGCAGGGATATCAGTTGACTTCCCTTGCGCCGTAATTCGCGCAGCTGCATTTTCGCCGGCGCCGCTTTCAATTTGACCGCGCCGTCTGCGGGAAGCGATTCGGAAAAGGCTTGCAGTCCGGCCAGCAACTGCCATTTGACCCGCCGGTAGCGGACAATGGGCAAGATCCAGAAACGCACGATGATGTAACCGCACATACCGGCGATAAAACTCATCAGGGCAACCCAATAGATTGTGTCCACCTTGGAACCCTCCCATCGCGACGCGCCGGAGATATTTCAAATCAGCAGCCAATGCCCGCCACAGGCAAAAGGCGCATATTAACAAGATCCGGAGCACGGTATCGCAATAATCTCAAACTCGAAGGCCACTTGCGGCCGCCTGCCGGCTTTACTTTTTAATTTCTCTTCCCGGGTATGCAGTTCCTCCAGCAAACGAAATCGCGGAATAGCCAAAGATGATCGAGCGGGGCATCAATCAAGTCCCCCGGCATAAAGTCTCTCTGCATAAAGCCCCCCTTCTTAAAGTCCACCGCCTTCAAGGCCTACGGTAAAATGTCCCCCTCATTGAAAACTGTATAAAGTCCCCCTTTGAAAAAGGGGATTTAGGGGGATGTAAAGTCCCCCTTTGAAAAAGGGGGATTTAGGGGGATTTTTATGGTGGCGCCAATTCAGCTCAAATCCCCCCCGGCCCCCCTTTTTCAAAGGGGGGAGCTGCTGCCCGTGACTTTCAGGGGGGGAGCTGCTGCCCGTGACTTTTCCAGATTGCAGCTTGCGCCAAGTGTGTAACCAAGATCCTCCCACACGGAAAGCCTGCGAATTGAGCCTAAGTACACATATTGCTAAATATGATGACGTGACTATTCGGGGTCGGTACCGGGGTCGCAATAGAATTCGATAGCGATGCCGATTCCGATTCATACCGATCCCGAGGCCGACCAATTCACCGACCAAGCAAATCCCCCCAAGCGGTACGTTATTGAAGACAAGATTATGCGTCACTGAATTTATGCCTTCGAGCACCAAGACGGGTTGTCGGCCCTGAAATAATGCTCCTGCGCCTCGGTTTCAAAGAAGCGCTTTACGATTTCCTGGTAATGCGCCGCACTCCTTGCTTTGCGCACCTGCTTGAGGACGCCTTCCCCCTTGGCGAATGAGCCGGCGAAGTAATTCCAGTAGCCTTTCATGCTGTCGACCAAATGGGCCGGTCCATGCCGCACCTGCGCATAGCGTCCGTAGAGGCAATCGTGGAATTGCCTGAACTGCGCAACCCAATCCACCTCACCCTTCACGAGCCCTTTGATCAGGGCCGGGAGAAATGGGTTGCTCACCGTTCCCCGGCCGATCATCCATGTGGTGATGGTCGGGAAGCGTTCACGCAATCGATCATAATGCGCTTTGGTGTTGATATCGCCGTTATAGGTGACCGAACAGCGGATTAGCGGTAAACAGGTTTCGAAGGTGTCCAGGTCGGGCAGCCCCGCGTACATCTGAATTCCGGTGCGCGGATGAATGATCAGCTCCTGGATCGGGTAGCGGTTGAATACGGGGATCAAGGCGAAGATTTCATCGGCCTGGCTGCGCCCCAGGCGTGCCTTGATGCTGATTCGCACCGATGTGGCGGCCAAGACTTTTTCCAGGAAAGCATCCACCAGATCGGGATGCGGCAGCAGGCCCGAACCGCGCTGCTTGCGGGCCACTCTTGGAAAAGGGCATCCCAAGTTCCAATTGACCGTATCGTAACCCAAGTCCTGAAGCGCCCGAGCCAAATGGATGAAGTGGTCCGCCGTTTTGCTCAGTATCTGAGGCACGACCGGAATGGGCCCATTGTTTTCGGGCAGCACCTCGGTCAGTTGGCTGAGCTTGATGCGCATACCATCGATGGTGGACAGAAACGGCGCCACGGCCCGATCGATGCCGTTGAAAAAATGGGCATAGGTATTGCGAAAGACAGCTCCGGTCAGCCCCCTCAGGGGCGCCAGACAGATCTGGGGTTGCGGTATGTTCATGCAAATCCGTTTACCTTCCCCTGCCGGCGGCGTTGGGCCAGAATTGCTGCCGCTGTCAACATGATCCTCAGGACAAAACCAGGCAATCGGCTACCAATTCCCACAGGTATTTGACGGTCAAGCCGGCCATCCCGTAATGCGCTTTGATGTTGTTGAGCTGGCCGTGGCAACTGTGGCAGGGCACCACCAGCATGCTTGCACCGGCGGTCCGGATCTGCTCCATTTTGCGCCGTCCGTAAAAGATGCGCTCATCGTTGTAGCCGCTGGTCAGCGCGCCGCCGCCTCCGCCGCAACAGGTCTGCTGCAGATGGCTGGGATGCAGATCAACCCAATGGGTAACACACTGGTCCAGAATCCAGCGCGGCTCCGCAAAAAAACCGTGCCCGAACATCTTCTGCGCTCGGCGGCCGTAATTGCAGGGATCGTGATAAGTGGCCGTTTCGGCGAACCGGGTGCGGTCGAGTTTGATCCGGCCTTGGCGGATATACCGGATCAGCAGATCGAACACGGTCACGCATTCGAATTCCGAAAGGGCTTCGGGATACCATTTCTGCAGACCCAACCTGGTCGCCAGATAGGCGTGCCCTCATTCGGGCCACAGCAGCGTCTTTGCCTTAAGCAGCCGCATATTGTTCACGATGCGGCCCACCATGGTCTTCATGGCCTCGTCGTCTCCGGTAAAGTAGCCCCAATTGGTGCCTTCCCAGTTATCCGAGGCCACCGTCCAATCTTCGCCGGCGACATGAAAGATCTTCCACCAGTGCTTCAGATCTTCGGTATGGGTGTTGACCAGTTTGTTGTGGATGGTGGTCAGAACGCCGGCGCCCTGCTTATCAATTTGAATGCAAAAGTCTCCAAAGCCGGGTTCTTCGGCGATTTCCTGGGCCACATCTTCGAGGATGAAGGTGAAATCGTCTTTGGGCAGCGCCAGGTTGTTGCCGGTGCGCAGGGCATTGGCCAAACCGTCTTGCAAGATGCCGGGGATCTTTTCGCGTTCGCGCAGGGATCGGAGCGCGCGCATCATGGCCGCAATATCGATACCCATCGGACAGGCCTGCTCGCATTTGCCGCACATGGTGCAGATCCAGGGCCAGCGTGCGGCGGCCGCTTCCCCGGTCAGCCCCAATGCGACCATGCGCACAACTTTGCGCGGATCGAAATCGTCCACGCCCGCCACGGGGCAGACGCTGGAGCACATGGCGCAACCCAGGCAGGCATTCTGGGCAAAAGGCCACTGCGTGATCGAAGGGGGATTCAAATGCTCCAGCATGGGCATTGCTTTTTTTTCGGTGTTCATTTCAAGACTCCTGTGCGGCCGTTTGGTACGCTGCCCCAGATGGGTCCCAACGCCGCAATGCGACCGGCAAAATCCTCCGCCAGCCGGGCAAATTCAGTGCCCATGTTGGCGGACAAGGTGCCGTAAGCGATGCGCGCGGGGTCTATGCCGGCGGCACCCAGGGCCTTGGCGGCTTGGGCGACCCTTTTGCGGGCATGCGTCGTGCCGTTTTCGGAGTGGCAATTGCCCGGATGGCAGGCCAGGATCATGACGCCGTCCGCGCCGCTGTCAAAAGCGCCCAGCAGATGGTTCACCGAAAATGTGCCGCTGCATAATCCTTCGATAAAAAGCATGCCGCGCGGCATCCTGCGCCCCATTTGGATGGCCAGTTCGCGGGCCTGAACGGCCGAGCGACGGCAGCCGAAAAATGCGATTCTGGGAGCCTGCGGATCCGTCAAATCGTCCGCTTGGCTCGACAACTTCCGCAACGCTGTGGTCAAATCCGCATCATCCACCCCGATGGCCTGATTCGGACATCCCGCCGCACACAGGCCGCAACTTTGGCAGGCTTGCGCGACGATCGTCATCCGCGGCGCCATTTCGATGGCCGCGTACGGGCATAGCCGGTAGCAGGTCAGACAGCGCGCGCAGCGCCCCTGATCGATCGCAACCCCGGGGCGCGGTTCGCCATCCAGGCCGCGGAGGAATTCGCAGACTTTCAAGGCCGCCTGAGCGGCATCGGTCCGTTGCTGATCATGCGCCGGATTGCCCCGTGAGGCGCCGGCCACGAAAATGCCGGACCGGTTGGTGGCGTTGCTGAGGCGGTGGACATTGTCGCTTTGCAAATAGCCGGCCGCGTCGCGCTCCAGTCGCATCAGCCCGGCCAGATGGGCCAATGAAGGATGCGGCCCGATGGTTTCGTCCACGATGACGTAATCGGCCGTCAAACCAAAATCCATCCGGCTGGCCTCGTCCCAGTAATCGATGCGGATGCGGCCGTCATTCATGGTCGTAATTTCAGGCATGCGTTGGGAAAATTTGAGAAACAAGGTCCCCGCGGCTTTGGCTTCCTGGCAGCAGGCCTCCATGCCGTCGAAGGCCACTTTCAGGTTGCCGGTCAGGTAGGCCGTGCGGCGCGCGCTGCTTTTTTGCACCCGCAAACAAAGCCGCAGCATGCGTGCGGCCGTCACCGGATGGCTGTCTGCATGCAAGCCGTTCAAAAATGCGACCTGCGCGCCGGGCTCGATCAAGGCCGTCAATGGAGCGGCCGCAAAATGCGCCTCCATCTCGGAGAGCGCTATCACCCGTCGGGAGGGTTGCACGCCATACGCCCCGAAATTGGGCCTCTGCCATGCATCCTCGGCCACCACGATGGCGGCCACCTGGCGGGCCGCGCGAATACCTTCCCGCTCGAAGCGCACTTGAAAAGAGCCGCCTTGGCCCTGGCAGTCGGTCAACCGGTATCCTTCGATCAGTTCGATCCGTTTCAGACCGGCCCGCTGCAGCGATTTGACCGCCGCGGAACCGGGTGTGGCCGCCAGAATCACATCGATCTCTTGGGCATCCAGCAGCTCGGCCAGCTCACGCGCGCAGTCGCCGCTGCCAAAAACCAGGGTTTGGGGTCGAACATCCATCACAGGCAATCATCCTTGAAATGCGAAACACCAACATCATCCGCACCAAAATTGACGAACGCATGGACCGCGTGCAGCAAATCACCAGCTTTCAACAGCCAGTTTCCTTCCCATCATCCCTTTGCCAGTCCATCCAGATACCGTACCACGCCCCAAACCGCCTTGCCTGCGCTGTCGATGCTCTCCGCAATGCTCATCGGCCCGAGCACCGCACCGGCCGCGAAAAGCCCCGCCGGCCCGGAACTCCCGGCTTCCGCATGCGGGTCCCAAAAACCGTTCTGCGGCAAAGGCCGGCCCAGCATGGCGGCCAGATCAGCAAGATCCCCCGAAGGCGCCATCCCCACCGACAAAATCACCATATCAAACTGCTGATCCGTGGATTGCGAATGCTGGGGATCGAAATAGGTCAATTGCAATTCGTTGCCGGCGGTTTGGACGATATCACCCGGAATGGCGCGGATGCTTTGAATGTGTTCGCGGCACTGCGCGAAATAGGTTTGAAAATCCCTGCCAAAGCTCTGCACATCGATGTAGAAGAAGGTTACGGCCGCGGCCGGTTCCTTCTTTTGAATCAAGCGCGCCATGCGCAAGGCCGAGCCGCAACAAATTTTAGAGCACCAGTTACGGCCGATACGGCTGTCGCGGCTGCCCACGCACTGGATAAAGGCGATTCGCCGGGGCGCCTGTCCGTCGGAGGGCCGCTTCAAGCCGCCCTGGGCGCACAAAATGCGTTCAGCCTCGAGGTTTGTGATCACATCGGCAAATTTGCCGTATCCATAGGGCTTTTCGGAGGGATCATAGACGCTGAAGCCGCTGGCCAGCAGCAGCGCGTCGGCCTTGAGGGTGCCTGAATCCTCCGGCCCAGGGCCCGCGCCGGCGACCGAATAGTCCAATTCGTATCCGCCGGTCTGTCTGATCCCCATGATCCGCGCGCCGGTCATGCATTTGATTTCTTTTCTCCGGGCAATGCGCCGCAGCCTGTCCTGAACAAGACAGGCTCCACAGCGCACACACCCATCGACCGCTTTGCAGCTGAACCGGGCGGCATGCCCTCCGGGAACAAAGGTTTTCTCGAACACCGTGACCTGGATCCCCCAACGGGACAGTTCATCGGCAGCGGCCAGACCCGCGATGCCTGCACCAATGATGGCCACGTGCTTGTCGCGAAGCTTCAAATCCATCTCCTTGCTTATCGGCGCGAGATGCATTCGGCCACAATCTGATCGACCCGCTGTTGAATGAAGACGGCCAGCTCCTCAGCCGCCTGGGCGGTGATGCTGGGTATGCCTTCCGTGAGCCGCTCGATATCATTTTCCCCAAGATCGGTGATCTTGTTGACCAGAAAAGCGTCAACGGCGCCTTCGCCCAAAATCATGCCGCAGCCGCCGGCACCTCCAAGGAAGGTGTCGTTGTAAAAGATCGGCACCACCAGCTTGAGCATGCCCGCATCGCATTCCTCGATCACCGGCCGGCGCTGCTGCCTGGCCATGTTGGCGATATTCATGTGGGCGGTGGCGCAGATAAAGCTTTGGCCCTTGGGAATGGCTTTGATCTCCGGGCACAAGCGGTTGGGCCAGCGCGGGTTGGGGTTGATGCGGATGCCATCGACATTGAACACCGCGGGATTCAGCCCGGAACGCTCGTAAATCTCGTTTTCCAAGGCCGCCCAGGTCTCCAAGGAGCACACATCGGTCAGCTCCATTGAACATTCTCCTTTCTTTGCAGTCGCAATGCACACAAGGCTGATTTTATAGACCCATGCGCAACAAAATTCAAGCCGCTGAAAAAAATGAGCAGCAAATCTAATTCAACATCGTTTATTGTACACGGTCTGGGGGACAAGCCGGCCATCTTCCTCAGAAACTCCGCCGAAAAATATTTCCAACCTGATTCTAAGGAGCCTTATAGAGGCTGAATTGGTTTCAGTCAGAATTGCCGAAGAATGAGTTCAGTTTACGGTGGATTAAAGTTTTCCCTGGCAATGCTCGGATGGACGCCGGCCTCGTGGTCGAGTCAAAGTCACGGGCAGCAGCTCCCCCCGAAGTCACGGGCAGCAGCCCCCCCGAAGTCACGGGCAGCAGCCCCCCTGAAGTCACGGGCAGCAGCCCCCCCTTTGAAAAACTTTGAAAAAGGGGGGCCGGGGGGGATTTAAGCTGAATTTGCGCGACCATAAAATCCCCCTAAATCCCCCTTTTTCAAAGGGGGACTTTACATCCCCCTAAATCCCCCTTTTTCAAAGGGGGACTTTACATCCCCCTAATCCCCCATTTTCAAAGGGGACTTTATACAGTTTTCAAAGCGGGACTTTATACAGCGGCCTTGAAGGTGGACTTTGAGAAGGGGAGAATTTATGCCAGGGTACTTTATGCCGGGGAAATTGATTGATGCCCCGCTCGATCATTTTACGAAATCCCATAAGCGTGCTTGTTGCGAGCGATTGATGGCCCGCTCGATCATCTTTTGCTTTTCCGCAATTTCGTTCGCTGCACGGAACTGCATAGCCAGGTAAAAATCTGGTTACACACTTGGCTCCGGTTGCAATCTGTCGCCACCGGATTGCAGAACACCGTTTTTCTAAGTTGTCTAAAAGGCATTTCTTCTCTTCCTGAATGCCATTCACCGATAGGAGCCAGGCGACGAGTGAAGCTGCCACTTCATTCGAGCGATCGGGAAGGTCTGTCCCATTTGAACCTCCTTCGATGATCAGTTGAATCGGCAGGAAAAATGGCGTTCTTACCGAACCTGCGCGCGTCACAGTATAGTAAAGGCATAAAAGCAATCCAGAGGCTGCGACCATGAGAGTTATCCCGCTCATCGATCGCCATGGAAAATCCTCCCGCTCCCTGTGTCTGCAATCTTAGGCTTGGCCGGTCGGATTGCTTCGACATGCTTCGGAGCGCATCCTGTAGTTGCGCAGTATCGTGGTTTCACATGCATACTCGTCATGGATATACTTCATGATCGCCGCTTTTTTCTCCGACACAGCCTGCGGATGGATATCGGATGGATATTTGCAGGCTTGACGCGTCCCCCGTTCTCTGCTCTAGAAGACCTTTAAACCGGGGTGGACCGCCAGGTCAGGCTGCGGCTTTTTGAAAAACGGAGCATGCACGCCGGTATGTGAGCATCCGAGGAAGCTGCGCAATCCCGCTTGAGCGGATATGGCCGCTTCGGAAGGCTTTTTTGGCAATCGGATCATGCGATGCCAGCTGCAAATCGCCTCTGGCGTGCTGAGGCGCTTACGAGGAGCTTGCCGTGAATAAGGATTTCTTGCATGTTGATGATTGGACGCAGGACGAAATTTTGTCGGTCTTGGATTTGTCCGTCGAAGTGAAACAAAAATTAAAAAACCGTGAACCTTATGCGCCATTCAAAGGGCACACCTTGGCCATGATTTTCGCCAAACCTTCGGCCCGCACGCGCGTATCCTTCGAAACCGGTTTTTACCGTCTGGGCGGTCATTCCCTTTATCTCGGGCCGGCGGAAATCGACGTGGGAACCCGCGAATCGGCCAAAGATGTCGCCCGTGTGCTCAGTGCTTACAACGACATGATCATGGCACGCCTGTTCGACCATGCCCATATCATCGAGCTGGCGCGCTACGCCAGCGTGCCGGTCATCAACGGATTGACCGATTACAACCATCCCTGCCAGATCATGGCCGACATCCTGACCATCAAAGAACATTTCGGCCGTTTGGAAGACCTGAAAATCGCCTACATCGGTGACGGCAACAACATCGTTCACAGCTGGCTGCGCATGGCCACGCGCTTGCCCATGCATTTTGTCTGCGCCTGTCCTGTGAGCTATCCACCGGATCAGGCCACCTTTGAAATTGCCAAACAAGCCAGCATCAGCACGGTTGAAATCAGCAACGATCCGTTCGGGGCCGCCAGAGATGCGGATGTGGTGTATACCGATGTGTGGGCCTCGATGGGGAAAAAACATGAGTTGGAAGAGCGCAAACGGCACTTCAAGGGGTTTACCGTCACCCCTCAGCTGATGGCCGCGTCCAGACCGACGGCTGTCTTTATGCATTGCCTGCCGGCCCAACGCGGGCTTGAGGTCACCGACGAAGTGATGGAATCGCCGGCCTCGATCGTTTTTCAGCAGGCGGAAAACCGCATGCACATGCAAAATGCCATCATGCTCAAGCTGGCCGGAAAAGCATAATGCAAACGGGTCGGGAGCCGGTAGCATCAATGGTATCAATATACTGCATGTGCTATGGGATCACCAATCGGCCTTGCCGTTGCGGTATGCCGATGCGGGATGCCACCGCGATCCGTTCAGGTAACTGTCGTCCAAATGCCGGTGGGCCAGCGGCAGATGGTTGGTATCCGGCGGGCTGAAATCGAACACCAGACTCAGAAAACTCTGGGTGATGCGGTAAGTTGCGCCCCAAAGCATCTCCATACCTTGTTCGTCTTGGTGCATAAAGCAGGGAAAGTCATCATAACGCAGGGGCTGAACATTTCCTTCGACGGGGGTCCCGGCCACCATCGGACGGAAACGGCCATAGCGCTGCCGGTCCAGCAGCTCCCGCAGGGGCACATGCACGATGCGCTCCACCTCCCAATTGGGGGTGAGCTGCTGAGAAGAAACCCACCCCACCATGGGGTAGATGACCCTGTCAAACATCACCAGATGTTGTTGCGGGAGCAATCCGAGGAAATCAAAGCGCAGGGGATTCAAACGCATCTCCTCCCAAGATTCCCGCAGACCTGCGGCCAGCAAAACATTCAATGCCCCAACGTGGGGGCGCCTTCGCCAGGGCCATCGCCGCAGCGGCGATCCCGGCAAGTTGAGCAATTTGGCCAGGAAGCGGTCCGTGCGCCAGGAGATCCCTCCGCCCGGGCAGCACAAATCGCCTCCCTGGCGGACCTGCGCCGAACGTTTGTTTAAAATCACACAAGGTCCGCGACCGTCGTCGCGCCGGCCATCGCAGTGGCTCAGCAGGAACAAAACCGCCGATGCGTTCTTCAACTCGGCCGCAGGCATATCGATCATTTCGTCCTGCAGCCCGGATACCCCGAACTGGCGTTGAATGCGCTCTTTTAACGCGCGCGGATTTTCCAGAAGGGCTGTTGTTGAGTTTTTATTCCCCATCACCCTTGCCTGCCATCTTCTTCCATGCGATCGAAAATCGTTCCCTTAAAAAATGGTGGATCTATTTTCCGGAATCTCTTTCCACCGCCATGCCGAACAACTTGGACATATCCCCATTCAATTGAACACGACAGCCGCGCTCATCGCGCCGGGCCGCCGTTTCCGATGGCTGCCTTGATTGTAAGTCCCCCCGGTCCGGGTTTCAACACCCGCCCCAAAAGGCGGGCTTAATTCACCCGCCGGGATGCCGGCCCTTTGGAAATCAAGGCTATCCGAAAAGCTGGAAAAGCTGCGGTCCGCCGGCCTAACCGGCGCGTGCGCGGCGATGCCGGGCTGCGAATCGGCGAAAGCCATTCAGGGCTTGAACACTTTCATTCCCTGGGGCATGTCCTGAACCACGTATCCCAACGCCTGAATGCGGTCGCGCAATTGATCAGAAAGCGCCCATTGTTTTTTCTTGCGTGCGCGCCGTCGTTCCGCCGCCAAGGCCTCTATTTCCTCGGGGAGGCTCTGTCCGGCGCCTGCTTTTTCGAGATTCAAACCCAGCACGCGGTCAAAATCAAATACGGCGGCCAGCTTGATTTCCGGCGCCAGATCCGACTTGAGGAGATCTTGTACGACGGCCATGGCCTGGGGCATGTTCAGATCATTGTTGATTGCCTGGAGAAATTTTTCCTGAAAAGCCGCATCGGGCTGCGTAGGGGCAGCCGAGTCCATCAGGGTGCGCACCTGGTTGCGCAGATGCAGCAACCCGTTTTGCGCGGCCGTGATGGCCTCCTCGCTGTACTCCATGGGCTTGCGATAATGGGTTTGGAATGTGGCGAAGCGATAGGCCAGCGGATCGATGCGATGGGCGGCAAGAACGGCATCCAAGGTCAGGAAATTGCCCTCGCTTTTGGCCATCTTCTTCCCGCCGGCGATGATCAGAAACGCGCCGTGCATCCAGAAGTTAAAAAACTTCTTTCCAGTGGCCGCTTCCGACTGGGCGATTTCATTGGTGTGATGCACGTCGATATGATCGGTCCCGCCACAGTGGATATCCAGCATATTGCGGAGAAACTTCATGCTCATGGCGGAGCATTCGATATGCCAGCCGGGAAACCCCACGCCCCAGGGAGACTCCCACTCCATTTGACGTTTTACGTTCCTGGGAGAGTACTTCCACAGGGCAAAATCGGTGGCGTTGCGCTTCTCCGGATTTTTTTCCACCCGCGCGCCTTCCTGCAGGGCCTCTATGTCCTGATGGGATAATTTGGTGTAGTCTTTGAACATGGCGGTGTTGAAGTAGATTCCATCGCTGGTAGGATAGGTGTAGCCCTTTTCTTCCAGCAATTCGATCAAGGCGATCTGGTCCTCGATCGCATCGGTGGCCTTACACCAAATTGTGGGCTCAAGAATATTCAGCCGCTCAATGTTCTTTTTGAAGGCCCGGGTATACAATTCGGCGATCTCCCAGGCGCTTTTACCCTCCTTGCGGGCCCCTTTTTCGAGCTTGTCTTCGCCCATATCGCGATCACCGGTGAGATGCCCCACATCCGTGATATTCATCACGTGTTTAACTTCAAATCCATTGTAGGTGAGCACCCGTTTGAGGATATCGGTAAAGACATATGTTCTCAGATTGCCTATATGCGCATAGTTATAAACCGTAGGACCGCAGGTATACAGGCCCACATTGGGAGGATAGAGCGGGCCAAATACTTCTTTGCGGCGCGACATCGTATTATACAGCAGAAGCTCCATACTTACTCTCGCTTGAAAAGAGGCAGCTTGATTTGAAACCACCTTCACGGATCACGAATGCCAAACGCATCAATGCACCGGTTTATGCCTTAATGCTCCGGCAAATGTCAAACCAAACGATCGTAAACAAACCGGTAGTGCAGGACCAGCACCCCCGGATCGATTTCGCGCGCCGTCAGCAATTCAAGGGCCATGTGCATAGGTTCTGAGAACATCGACAAGCCCTGGCCGAACATAATGGGAATGACGGTCACCATCATTTCGTCGATCAGCCGGGCGCGCAAAAATAATGAGTTGATCATGGCCCCGCCGGACAGAATGGCCGTCTGATATCCTTGGTCGCTCAATTTGGCTAAAATCGTCTCGGGCGGATCGGACGTGCACACCAGATTGTCGTAAGGGGGATAACGCTCGGGACTCCGCGTGATCACCACATTGAGCCGGCCGGGCAGCGGCTTGCCGATGGTATCGAAAGTCCGCGCGCCCATGATCACCACCCCGGCCTCGGTGGTTATCTTTTTGAACATGCGCTTGTCGGCCTTCCCGGTCCAGTCGGGAAAATGATCCCCATGGCGCGCGATCTTGCCATCGGCGGTCATGGCCATCACTAAGATGAGTTTCATATTTCCCGAGCATCCTTTGGGCCGCTTCTCGCCCGATGCAGCCGCCATCTTGAAAAAAGCGGAATTCTAAGACGGCATGACCGGTTTGTCAAAGTTGGAATAGGCCCGGTTTGCCCGGGTCGTGGTTCAACTGAGCTCAAGACAAGAAGATCGCCGGTAAGCTTTCTATTCAGGATCGATTCCCGTGTTGTTGCGTGCCCATGGGGCAGCCACGGTATCCTATCAGATCCATCTGCCCTGCGCTCGCCCCTCCAGGCCTCAGGGCACCAGCACCGAAGCGCCGGTGGTCCGCCGCGATTCCATTTCCGTATGCGCCAGGGCGGCATCGGCCAATGCATAACGCTGGTTGATTTCCACGCGAACCGCGTCCTTCAACAGCATTTCAAAGAGGTCCTCGGCGTGCGCAACAAGATCCCGCTGTTTGGCCGTATAGGTCATCAGGGTGGGCCGGGTCAAAAACAATGAGCCCTTGGCGGCCAGAACACTCAAATCGAAGGGGGCTATCGGACCCGACGATTGCCCGAAAGAAACCATGGTACCCAACGGACGAAGGCAATCCAGCGACTTCATGAAGGTGGCCTGGCCCACGGAATCATAGACAACGTTGACGCCTTCGCCGGATGTGAGTTGTTTAACCTTTGCGGCGAAATCCTCCTGCCGGTAGAGGATGGGAAAATCACAGCCGTGCCCGGCCGCATAGGCGGCCTTGGCTTCGGAACCCACCGTGCCGATCACCCTGGCGCCGAGATGGTGAGCCCACTGGCATACGATGCTGCCCACGCCGCCGGCGGCGGCATGGATCAAAATCGTGTCACCCGCTTTGACCGGATAGCACCCATGCAGCAAGTAGCGCGCCGTCATGCCCTTGAGCATAGTGGCGGCCGCCAGCTCGGTGCTGATCCCTTCCGGCAATTTGACCAAACGGTTGGCAGGCATCAGGCGGTCCTGCGCATAGGCCCCCGGCGGTCCGCTGGCATAGGCCACCCGGTCACCACTCCGAAAGCCCGTGACCTCCGGTCCGACCTCCTCCACGACACCCGCACCCTCCTGGCCCAATATCCACGGCAACTGGGGCAATGGATACAGCCCGCGCCGGTGATAGATGTCGATGAAATTCAATCCTACAAATTCATGCCGCACCCTGACCTGCCCTGCTGCCGGCGGGCCTGGATCATGATCTTCCCATTTGAGTACCTCAACCCCGCCGGTCTTATGGATATAAACAGCCTTGCCCATACCGCGCCCCCCTTTATTTTAAATCGCCGGATTCGTTTTTTATGATTCCATCCGAGTTGATGCTGCTGAAAAAACAAGCACATTTCAACTCAGATGCCTGCTCGCATTTTCCTGCTCAACTTTCAGGACAATGTAACCGATAATAATGCAGGTTGCGCTTCAAAAAAGCTCCATGGCTGTGCGATGTCCTCCCAGCGGCTGATGTTGCCTCTTTCAAAGCGCTGTCCGAGGGGGTTTTTCAGCCCCGAATACCGAGGAAAGTTTATGCGCATAGAGTGCAAGGCCTGCCATAAATTCTATACGTTGCCCGATGACCGTCTTCCGCACGGAAAAGTCGTTTCATTTCCCTGCCCCGCTTGCAAGGGCAAAATCACACTTGATCTGCGCATCCAGGAGGAAAAGCCCGATGCCTCGGGGGACCGGCTGATTTTCAAGCCGCTGACCGAAGAGGCGGAGTCCGATCTGAGCAGTGACGACCTTAAAAAACGGATCATCAAACGCATCAACGATCTTCCCCCCATGCCCAAAGTCCTGTTCAAGGCGCGCGAGGTGCTGTCCGACTCCAATTCATCCTTCAAAGATATATCCAAAATCATTGAAACCGACCAGGCGATCGCAGCCAAGATACTGAAGGTGGCCAACTCCGCCTATTACGGGCTCAGCGGCATGGTCAGCTCCATTCATCAGGCATCGGTAGTGTTGGGATATCAAACCCTTGAACAAGTCATAACAATGGTGTCGTCCTCCAGTTTACTGGGCAAACAGCTCCGCGGTTATGGTCTTCAAGCCGGTATTCTGTGGAAACACAGCCTGGGAACGGCCATTGCTTCCCGCCTGATTGCGAAATTGCGCGCCCCCAGCCTTGAAAACGACGCATTTTCGGCAGGATTGATCCACGATGCGGGCAAACTGGCCCTTGACCCCCACGTTTTGAGTAAACGCAGGGAGATTGATAGCTTTCTGCGCGACAAATCGCCTTCATTTCTGGAAGCCGAACGCCACGTGCTGGGGTTCGATCACACCGAAATCGCACACGATTTAAGTCAAAAATGGAAGCTTCCCGAAAACCACGCGGCTGCCATGCGCTATCACCATACCCCTGGAGAGGCCAACGGCAACCTTCTGGCGCACATCGTACATCTGGCAGACCACATCGCAAAACAGTCCGGCTACGGCTCGGGACCGGGTTTCGACAATCAGCCCGTGCATGCCGAAAGCCTTGAGAAATTCAAGTTGAAATCCGAAAACTTGGAAGAAATCTCCGGCCAGGTGAAAGCCTCGGTCGAAGAAATCACAGCCAGTTTGAACTGATCATGACATGGGAATCCTCCCTTGCCCAACGCCCGACCCGTCCTTCCACACCAAGTTTCTTTACCTTCTTTGCAGCCTCTTGCTTCTTTTCTTTTTTTCTGAGATGATCGCAGCAGATCAAAAGTAATCGTGTGTTTCGTTCATGCAGATCGAAAGGAGCATCCGGATGGCCGATTCTAAAGCAATGTTAACTACTCAGCAATTTGCTCTTCAAGCCGGAGTTTCAACTTCCACCGTTTCGAAATGGCTGCGCAACGGGAAACTGGAGGGCCGTAAGCAAGACGGCAAATGGATGATTTCAGCCGATCAACTGACCCGGGCGATACCCTCCCAAGGCGAATCCGCGCAGGCGAAATCAGGCGCCGCGGCAGCCAATGGAACATTGGCCGTAAGCGCCGCAAAACCGTGTGCGGCCGGTTACACGGTAGAAGAGTTCAGTACCCTGACCTATCTCACCTGCTTTGGCGTCCAACGCTTTCTCAGGGAAGGCCGCTTGACGGGCACGAGGGATTCTTCCGGCAGATGGCGTGTTGATGCCGCCAATCTGGAAAACAGCAATATTCAACACTTGCGGCGCAAGTAATGTTTGTCAGGGAGAACCGCAAGATCACCTCATCCGCAGACGCCTGGAACGGCGGAAACCGCTAAAGAAATGCTTCCACTTTTCTTTCGCACGTTGCGCGACTCCCGGCCTTATCTGACTTTCAGGCGGATTCGCCCGCGTGCCACAGAGGGTGGAATATAGGAGTGGTTCAGCGGATAATTCCCTGGTAGAGAAAAAATCCGTATGCCGCGGCAAAAGCAAGCCCTATCGGACGCGGCAGGCGGCCCCAGACGGAGATACAGAAAAAATGGGTCACGCCGGCCGCCAGAAGGATCGTTATTCCCAAATCGAAGTAGCTTGGAATCTGTATGCGGCCAAACAAAGCGAAGAGCCCGATGCACAAGGGTATACAGATATGACTGTCGCCGACCTGGGAGCTGTAGACGATATCGGCCCGTTTTCCCCAGGCATAGTACAGCGCCAGAAAGGCATTGGGCAGGGTCATCACCAGACCGCTCAACCAGCCCAGGTTGTCGAACACCAGAAATCCTGAACCGGTCCTCGGGATCCATGCCACCAGGTGATCGATGGCCTGATAGACGCAGATTCCGCCGGCAATCACCAGAATCACGTCCAAGACCATAGACCAGTGCAGGCGGCGTCCCCGGTAAACATTTTGCTTCAGCACGTCAAAGAGATGGAAAACCTGCCAGAACAGAAAGATCCCCACCAGAACCAGGCCGTCGCCGAAATCGAGCATCCCATCCCGGGACAATGCCCATAGTATCCCGGTAAAAAAAAGGGCCGCCAGCAGCGTCAGCAACAAAGAGAGATAATTGAGACGATGGGCTCTGAAGGCAACCTTGGCCGAACCTGGCCGGCCCTTTTCGGGAAACAGGGTCAGCGACCAGAGCAGCGCGGGCAGTCCAATCAAAAGCGTAAGGTTGGTGACATTGTTCACCAGGCAGTTTTCCAGCACCAGCGTGCCGCTGCCCCCCGAACGCCCCAAAATATAGGCGAACATGAGATTGGAAAAGCCCGAAGCGTAAGGCATGATCAAAGTGCCCAATACGGTCCCTTCGAGCCCCTGGCGCTCCAGGGCGTTCAAGCGCCAGATCATCAGAAAAGAAGTGGCAATGAACAAACCCAGGAAGAACCAGGGCCCCAACCCGGTCAATGCAGTCGTAAAACTTTGGCCATATCGGACCGCAACATCCCAGTAGTTTGTTCGGAGTCCATCCAAAATATTGGCTTGCATGGTCGGCGTCTGTCTTCTTAAAGCCTATTGACCAGTTGACGCCAGCGTTCATCGAGTCGGCGGTAATCGTCGATGAATGCTTCCAAGGCAGCCACATCCCTGCGGGAGATATCCAGCCTGGCGGCGTAGGCATAAATGCGCTCTTTTTCAGGCAGCGAAAAATAGCGGTCCAGAGAGGCCAGCATGATCGCATCTTTGAGGACGACCAAAGCCGTGATCCGGGAGACTTTCTGCTTTTCGATCAAGAAGCTCTTATCCGTGGCCTTAAAGAAGTGATCGAAATCGATTCCCAGCCGCAGTGCCTGGCGGCGCACGAAGGCGTACTCCGGTGGACCGTTGTCCTTGTCCGCTTTGGCGATGGCCAGAAGAATTTGTATATAGGTTTGGGGTTCAAAATCAGGCGTCGCGGCATCCACAAAACTCAGATCCATTTCATTCTCCTCGCTGAAATCTGCAGGCCAAGCGGTCAAAACAATGCAGCGGGGGAAAGGCCCCACTGCTTTTAAAAGCGAAGCATAGGCCCGGGAAGCGAGCGCAAGGGCCGCGCAAAACAGTTTTGCGCCGGCTCTTGGCGTTTCCGGACCGTTCGATGACTATTGCATATTCGCGAAGAAATTACAAAAGAAGTGTGATCGTTTGACCAGGCAACATCCAGCCGAATTTCGTCCCAGGCTGGCAGAATCCGTCATGGAGGATAAAAAGAACGTCCGCACCCGGAAACACTTCGCCCGTGCTGTTTAACTTTTCCCGCAAGGAACAGAATAGTCCGCAAAAAACAAGCACGACCGATCACAAAAAGGGGTTCATAACCAAGCCCGAAATCAAAGTCTTCTTGCTTTTTGCAATTTCAATTTGCAAATTGCAATTACCTTTCTTATTGCCAACCTCGCGTAACACCGATTTAAAATGATTGTTAAGACCTTTTATTTATTGGATTTTATAATTTTTTGGGCGAAGTGTAATAAAATGGCACAAAAAGTGCTTTTAGCTCAGTCGAAGCCTAACTTTTTCATCATCTTCCTCTCTTGCTCGCAGGGTGGCGCCTGGCGCCACCCTGCATCCCCTTTTTAAATGGAAGTATCCCGGTCTGCGGAGTTGAGCATTTTGTTCATTTCGTTCAACTGATCGATATGCGATCGCTCCTCATTGATAATGCGCTCCAATTGCAGCATGGTTTCCGAATGATCCAGAAAACTGTACAGCATTTCGTAAAACAGGATCGTATCCTCTTCCAGTTCAAGGGATTGATTCAGCACCTCTTTCAGCTCGGTCGCAGCTGAAAGCCGGTTTTCATCCAGGGAAAAAGTCTGCTGTGCCATCATACTCTTCAACAAATCGCGCCCAAGATCATGAATTTGACGATCCTTGGGCGTGAAAGGCCGCCCCACATCCAATTGCGCGAACCACCGGGCGTGCGCATTTTCCTGTTCGGCCATGTGCTCGAGCAAACCGGCGACCTGCGGGTCCGCGGCCCTTTGGGATGCCTTGAGGTAGACGGCTTCGCCGTTGCGCTCAATTTGTATAGCAATAAAGCGGATATCGGCTAACGTAAACATTTGTACGCCCCCTCCATTTTAATGCAGCAACGCACGCCGGTTTCTTACCATTTTCACCGCTTCAGGCACAATCCCCGCCAACTCCCCCGGAGATTCTGATGAACTCGCAGCATGGTTTTAGATTTTTAGATGGTTATCCACTTCGTTCAAGTGAGTTACGGAGCTGCTTTTTGCCACAACGCCGGGGGGGATAGCCTGCACGATTTCGAGGAGGTTCGCATCGATATCCTGCCGCAACGCGCAGCCCCCTCAGCGGCGATGCCGCCCTTATGGACCTTTTCGCTGGTTCCCAAGCTCCAGCTTGGGAACCAGCGGGAAGGTGGCGCTCGGGGACCAGCGCAAGGCTGATTTCCAAATGCGGTTACCTGGCTGTCGATGTGTCCCGGATTGAAGCGCAGGTCATGTCTGCTGGTGGCGTGGCTCCTGCTTGCCGGAGCGAAAAAATCTCGATCACCTGGAGCGGCAGGGGTTTGACGGCATTCTCATCGACACGGATGCGGCGGGCGACAGCCTCCGCAAGTGGCAGGACCAAATGGCATCTTTGGCGGAAGACTGCTTTTGATCGGTTTTGCCCGAACCGAGCTGCACCAGCGCTGGCTGGAAACAACCGCACCCGACGCATAGAACAAAAGCCTAAAACCTGAACCCTACCAGCACGGTGCCGGCAAAGCCGTTCAGATTCCCCTTTAATTGAACAGGAATTGTGAATATGTTCTCTTCAATTTCGACATCATCGGTCCAGCGATAGAGACCTTCGGCACCGATGAAAAACCGCGGGGATATGTTATAGTAGCCGCCGGCAACAACATGCACGCCGAATACGAAATCTTGCTCATCCTCATCAAAACTGCCGCCCGAGAAAAAATCGATCTCCGATTGAAAATTGACGAAATAACCGCCCACACCACCCCCGGCGAACAAAACCACCGGACCAAGGGGCAACTCCCCTTTCAACGTACCCACAATGGAACTGACAATGATCCAATCTTCCCGGGTGTAATTACCGAATGAAGAGCTGCCGCGCAGCTCCTGGTCTGCGAAAAAATTGTTGAAGCCCGCTTCGACTACCAGATTTTTGACAAGATACCGGCCGTAAACAAACCCGGCAAACAAATCCGCATCGTAGCCGGCATCATCCAGATCCTCGGTGGGTTGGTTCACCCCTATCCCCAGGCGGATGTAGTTTTTGTACCTGTCGGAATCCGCTCCCGCACCCGTTGCCGTGAATAGAGATAGGATCAGGATCGCAACGCAAAAGCTTAAAGTGAAGTGCCCGTGTTCCATCTCCTCCTCCTCCCCTCATCGCTTAATTGTCCATTAAGTTTCTTCCCGCAAACAAAATCGCCTGACTGACCGGGCTGTACAGGTACTGAAAAGGTGACTTGGAAAGGCCGAGCGCACGCAATTCGCTTGCGATCGGATGCACCGATCCGATTTCCAGGGTGGCCGCCCGCCGGCTGCTGCTGACGGCCATTTCCAATGGATTGAAAACCACATTGGCCACCAGGGGGATATCGCCGATGACCGAGTAGGTTTGAACCCTGGAAATCTTCCGCCGCTTGGTCGGAAGTATTTTGCCTTTCAGAGTGAGAATCGCTTGTTGTTTTTCTGCCAACCGGCAGATGATCTGATCCTCTTCTCTGTGGAAATCGATATCGGCGATAAACTTCGGATACCCGAACATTTCCACCCCGCCTGTCCTGGCAATCTCGGTGGTGACCGGCAGCTTCCAGACAAAAGCGCTGAGCTTGCGGGCAAGCAACTGCACGGCCGCCGTAACCAGGGGGATTTGACGCCGCCGGAATGTGGTCAGAAAGGCGATGCTGAATTCGTTATAAGGATCGATATCGGTGCGGCGGTATTCAAAAGCCGTAAATGCCACCAGGCACCTGCCCGGCAGCAGTTCAATGGGATTCATGAGGGCAAGCGGCAGCCGCTGTTTGACCTGCCGGGTGGAGGCTGTATAAACCGCCGTCAAGGAGGTTGTATCGTAGTAAAATGTCGGCAGCATCCCCTGCATGCCTCTCAGGTTGAATTCCCATTGCTTGACGCCCTTGAAAAATTCATCCTTCATGACACTCCTCCTTTGCTTTGGGAGTTTATTGTCATGGGAGCGGGGCGGGGGGCCCCATCGGCCTCAAGCCCCGTCGTAAGAGGGGATATCCTTAGGGAGCGTTGGGTTGCAGCCTGTTTCGTATGCCTGCACCTCCGGATAGACGCCATCCGCGGCTGCGCATCCAACATGATTTTTATCAAATCCAATGTTTTGCCCGCACGCCCATTGCCGGAAGCGGTCAGCTTTTAATGAACGTCGCCGGACGTTTGGGTTTTTTTGTACTACAATGAATCAGACCAGCGGGCAAGTTATATGTTCCTTGAAGGGTCGGCTCTCTTTTGGCTTGCAGTTTGGCATCTGGAATGCCAACTTATTTTCCGGCTCCGCTCGGGGCGGACGTTCGCATACAGGAGCCTGACCCGCCGCGGCGGCCATGGCCCCGGGCCTCATGAAGGGATTGTTTCGGGAAGCATTGGATTACGCGCGAAAAAGAGCGCAAGGCGGCCAACCCATCATCAACTCTCTTGACAGCATAAGGTAGAGATCCGCACCTGAGGGTGCTGCACTCCCGAAGCCGAGCTGTTTGGATGCTTTTCTCTTTCTTAAAATTGTCCCCGGCCTGCTTTTCGCCCGGCTTGCTGTTGTGGTAAGGCGGATGTACAAATGATGCGTGGCAGCGGGTCTCAAAAGAGGCGTTGCGCTTTTATACCGTAAACTTCCGCACCATCTCCTTTAGCTGTCCGGCAAGCCGGCTCAACTCCTCGGCGCTTATCTTCACCTGTGAGCTGCTATCAGCCATCTCACCGGACGCTTGGTTTACTTCGGCGATATCTCTGGCGATCTCCCCGGCCACCGTTGAACTTTGCGCCACATTCTGCGTCACCTCCAGGATACCATGCGAGGCATGGGCAACGTTGGTCGCAATCTCTTTGGTGGTTACCGACTGCTCTTCCACGGCGGTGGCGATGATCGATACGATGTCGTTGACTTCATTTATGACCCTGGGGATCTTTCCGATGTCGCCGATTACCGCTGCGGTGGAATCCTGGATCTCCTGAATACGGCTCTTAATCTCGCCCGTAGCCAAAGCGGTTTGCCTGGCCAGTTCCTTGATCTCATTTGCCACCACGGCAAAACC
Source organism: Desulfobacteraceae bacterium (assembly GCA_003599575.1). Taxonomy (GTDB): domain Bacteria; phylum Desulfobacterota; class Desulfobacteria; order Desulfobacterales; family Desulfosarcinaceae; genus Desulfatitalea. The sequence continues at coordinate 30,602 of QZKV01000107.1, forward strand.
CCTGCCCGTATCTCCGGCCCTGGCCGCCTCGATGGTGGCATTCAAGGCCAACAGGTTGGTCTGGTTCGAAATCTCCGTGATGGCCTCCGTCACCTTGCTGATCTCCTGGGCTGCCTTGCCCAACCAATTCAGCGTTTCGGATACCCCCTCGGTGGTGCTTACGGCTTCTTTTGAAACGCTGCGGGCTTTTTCCGCCTTATGGGCGATTTCACCGATCGTGGCGGACATCTGTTCGGCCGATGTTGCCACCATGCCCACGTTGGCGGATGCCTGTTCGCTGGCAGACGCCACAGTGCACATATTGTTGTTCATCTGCTCGGATGCACTGGCGACCATATTTGCTTTCGCAGAGGTCTGCTCCGCGCCCGTCGACATGTTGGCGGCAATGGTGGAGAGACTGGTCGAAGATGAAGTCAACAGCTCCGTGCCTGCCACAATCTCTTTGACGATCTTCTGTATATTTCCCATGAATATATTGAACCACCTGGCCAAATCCCCCAACTCGTCGTTGGAAATAATGCGAACACGCTTGGCAAGGTTTCCACTTTCATGCATCCGCTCCTTGAGAAGGTATAGCGGTTTGAGCATCCTGGATATATAGAAGGTTAAAGCACAACCCGAGCCCGCAAGCATGATGATGGTTGCCAAAAGCCACGCGTTTCGAATACGCAGCAACGGCCCCAGAATTTCGCTCTCGTCCTGTTCGACGACGATGGTCCATTGTGAATCATAAAAGGGCATCGATGCGCCGAGCTTTACATTGCCGTCAGCGCCTGAATAGAAACCCATTGCTTCGCGCGCGCCAGTGGTTATTCCGGCATTGGTTTGATAAACTCCTTTTCCTCCGTTCAAATTTCGATCCCATGGAAATTTACTGCCCGTCTGTTTCAGAAACGCACCGGGGAACACCCGCGATTCTGTAATCATGAGATTGTTTTTGTTAACGATATAATAATCCAGCGACCGGCCCACACCGGCCAGGTAAAACACCCCTGCTTTTCCAGCCAGGTTGCCGATCTCTCCATTAACGATATTCGTCAACATGAAGGCATCTGCATGAATATAGACCTTTCCGCCTTCCTGGACCGGCGCCGCAAAAGTCAGGTACGCTTTATCGCCGTCAACATACGGATCCGAATAGCCCAGGGATGGGTTGAGATCATTTCTCCACGGTTTCCCGATGCGGCTGGTGTCCGAAGATGCCTTTATTTCACCGTTTTTAACAAAGTCGATCGCATGATACACCTTGAAGGTAAGTATCCTGCGCTTCCCTGAACGGATCTCATCCTTAAACGGGTGATTTTCAATATCGAACACATCACTCTGCACGATCTTTTTAAAATATTCCGTAAGGTCCGCGTCGTTCATTTTATTGGCAACAGCGGCGAGTTGATGTGAAAACTTGATATTCTGATCAAGGAACCTGATCACCCCCTGTTGTTTCGCATCGACAAAGTTCATCAAGCCGCTAAGCGATTCCTTGACCAGCATCCCGTAGACGCCTTTGTAGGCAAAGATCATCAGCGCGGTAATAAAACAGGCGAACAAG
>QZKV01000020.1 GCA_003599575.1 Desulfobacteraceae bacterium
TGCCCATAAAAGGCAACTTACCAAATGCCAATCTTAAAAGCCAGTGTTATTTGGTGGCCTTACGATTTCTCGTACTTATATGACTTTGACGGAGCCCTGGCCCCGTATGGTGTTTCTCTTGACGCCGTACGAAATCCGAATTAATGAAAACGTTCAAAACCAATCAGCAAATGAGTTATGCAACAGGCTTCGCCACCCAGACTCATGTCGGGTGGTTTTTTTGTTCCCAAACGGGCATCATGGGGGTAGCGTGTTCACGCTTTTGGTCGTCGACAATTACGACTCCTTTACCTTCAACCTGGTGCAGATGTTCCGCCGGTACGCGCTGTCGATTCATGTTTATCGCAGCGACCGCATCGACGCGGACCAGGCCGAAGCCCTGGCACCGGATTATATCCTGATCAGTCCGGGCCCCAAAGATCCGGCCCATGCCGGCAACTCCCTATCCCTGATCCGCCGGTGGTATCAACGCGTGCCTGTACTGGGCGTCTGCCTGGGCCTGCAGTGCATCAACGAGGTTTTCGGCGGCCGCACGATCCGCTCGCCCCACCCGCTGCACGGCAAGACCAGCGCCATCCTCCACGACGGGCGCGGGCTGTTTGCCGGGGTGCCGTCGCCGTTCCGGGCGGCCCGCTATCACAGCCTGGCTGTCGCGCCAAATGAGGCCGCCCTGAAACGGGAATTGCGGATCACCGCTCGCGCGGAGGACGGCACGATCATGGGGTTGGCGCACCGGCGGTTTCCATTGGGCGGGGTGCAGTTTCATCCCGAAAGCTTTCTGACCGAATACGGCTTCAATTTGATTGAAAATTTCCTGCAACTCGGCCGGATGGGGAATCAGCATGCCAGCACAATCCACAGCGAAGTCCAATTGGCCTGAACTCGCGCTTGCGGGCGCGCATGTAAAGCCCCTTGAGCTGACCGGGCCGTTTATCGATCTGGCCGCCCGTTTTGCCCATCGGCCGGGCACGGTGGTGCTGCTGAGCGGCGGCGAACTGGATTGCGCCCGTTACCACCTCCTGGGCATCCGGCCGTGGCTTTCGCTTTGCGGGCGTTCCGGTCAGATGGAGGTGACCGTTGATGGTGTGACGCGCCGGTCCGCAGCGCCAGCATTGGATCTGCTGGCAGAGATCCTCGCTTCGGCCCGTCTGCCCGCTGGTACATGGCCGGGTCCCCTGGCGGCCGGATTGATGGGGTACCTGGCCTATGATTTGAAAGATGAAATGGAAACACTGCCCCGCACCAGCCTGGACGATCTGGGCTTGCCCCACATGCTCCTGTACGCCCCGTCACTGCTGGTCGTGCACGATCGCAGGAGCGGCCAGACCTTCTTGTCGGCTCCGGCGCGCCGATCGGCCGAATGCAATTACGAGGCGCTGTTCGGAGATTTCCACAAGGCCGCCGCCGCACCCATTCCCGACAGCCCCGGCTTGCGGATATCGGCCGCTGGATTGCGCTCCAATTTCACCCAGGCTGAGTATCAGGCCGCCGTCCAGCGGGTGATCGACTACATCGCCGCCGGCGATGTGTATCAGGTCAATTTGTCGCAGCGCTTTCAAGTTGATTTCGAAGGCGATGCCTTTGCGTTGTTCCGGCGTCTGTTCGAACTCAATCCAGCCCCTTTTTTCGCCTTTGTCCAGGGCGGCGATCACCAGATCGTCTCGACCTCACCGGAACGTTTTCTGCTGCAGTCCGGCCGGCGCGTGGAAAGCCGGCCCATCAAGGGCACACGCCCGCGCGGTCGAACCGCGGCCGAGGATGCGGCCATGGGCCGGGAATTGGCCGAAAGCCCCAAGGACGATGCCGAACTCTCCATGATAGTGGACCTGCTGCGCAACGACCTGGGCAAGGTGTGCCGCGCCGGCTCGGTTCGCGTGGCCGAACACAAACGCCTGGAGGCCTACCAGAATGTCTATCACCTGGTGTCGATCGTGGAGGGCGAACTGGATGCGGGCCAAACCAGCGTGGATCTGATCCGGGCCGCCTTTCCGGGCGGTTCGATCACCGGGTGCCCCAAAGTCCGCGCCATGGAAATCATCGATGAACTGGAACCCTGCCGCCGGCACGTTTACTGCGGCAGCATCGGCTACATCGGTTTTGACGACCGCATGGACCTGTCGATCGCCATCCGCACCGCAGCCGTCACCGGCGAAACCCTGTGCTTTAGCGTGGGCGGCGGCATCGTGTTCGACTCCGATCCGCGCGCCGAATATGAAGAGACCCTTCAAAAGGGCCGCACCCTGGCGGCGGCCTGCGAAGAGGGAAAAGCGCGGGAAAGCGGCCCACCGGCCATGCTGTGGTGCAACGGCCGCATGCAGCCGGCCGCGGCCGCCGCGGTGGGGGTTGGCGACCAGGGCTTACTGTACGGATACGGTTTTTTTGAAACCATACGGGTCGATGAAGGGCGTGCGCCGCTGCTGGACGATCATCTGGCGCGCTTTGCGCGAACCTGGCAAAGCTTGATGCCCATGGACCCGCCCGATTTAAGCTGGAAAACCGTTATCGCCCAGGTGGTGGGAGCCAACGCTCTGCAAGATCGATGCGCCGCCGTTAAGCTGCTGGCCACCCGTGGCAGCCGCGACAAGGCTCCCTGGGATTATGCGCTGCTGGTCACGGCGCGGCCCTACACGCACCGATTGGCGCAGAAAAGCGAGTCCGGCCTCAGCCTGGGGATCTACCCCCATCCCCGCCAAACGCCTCTGGCCGATCACAAGACCCTCAATTACCTTTATTATCTCAATGCCGGCCGGTGGGCACGCGCCAACAGCCATGACGAGGCGCTCATCCTCAACCCGGACGGTACGGTTTCGGAAACCAATACCGCCGCGCTTCTGGTTATCAATAATGATGAAGTCATCCGCCCGGCCTCGGCCGCCGTGCTGCCCGGGGTCATGGCCGGGGCCGTTTGCCGGCGCCTTGCGGCATGGGGCTATCGTACCGTCGAGCGGCCCTTGAAACCCGAGGCGCTTCTATCCGCCTCGCAGGTGCTGGTCGCCAACGCCCTGATGGGCGCCGTGCCGGTCATCCGCATCGACGGCACGCGCCGTACGGCCGGCAACGACCTGTGGCAGCGGCTCAATGATGAAATCATTCCGGGGTGGCGTGCATCGCTGTAGTGTTGCGCCCGGAGGATACGCCCAGGGCATCCTTCGGTTGGTTTTCTTTTTTTCCACCTAAATCCGCAAAGCCTCAAAAGATAAGAAACAGCCCCGCGCACGACCCGCTGCCGCGCTGGGGATACCTGCGACCGCCTGCCTGGAACATGTGGATGCAGGTGCTTTCACATTGCGGTCCCAAGGGTCATTTGGATATTGCTGATGACTTGCTTTTCCCCCGGCCTATATTGAATAGCACAAAGGAAAACATGATCGCCATGTGCCGGATTTGCAGGGCGGACCACTTGGGCGCATTGATCCGTCCCGGCTCTCAAGTGATGACGGCCGTTTGGCACCACATGAGAAAGGAACCAAAATTATGAAAGCGAAAACAACGCAAGGTCGTGAGATAGACTTAAAGCCGGAGACACTCGACGTCTTGAGGATGCGTCTGAGAGGGCCGGTATTCGCACCCGGCGACCTCGGCTATGAGGAGTCCCGAACCGTCTGGAACGCCATGATCGATAGAAAGCCCGCCGGCATCGTGCGCTGCCTCGGCAATGCCGACGTGATCGCGTGCGTGCAGTTCGCGCACGATCACGGTATCCTGCTCTGCATCAAAGGTGGAGGCCACAACATCGCAGGCCTGGCTGCGGCCGACGGTGCCCTGATGATAGACATGTCGCTCATGCGCGGGGTATGGGTGGACCCGCACAAAAAGCTCGCCCGCGCGCAAGCCGGTTGCCTGCTCGGTGATGTGGATCGCGAAACGCAGGTGCATGGACTCGCTGCCGTCCTCGGTTTCGTCTCGCCCACCGGTATTGCAGGACTCACCCTGGGCGGCGGGTTCGGCTACCTGACCAGGCGTTGGGGCTGGACAACGGACAATGTCATCGCGATGAACGTCGTGACCGCCGACGCAAGTCTGGTGCGAGCGAGCAGCGACGAGAACGCGGACCTCTTCTGGGGGCTGCGGGGTGGTGGTGGGAACTTCGGCGTGGTGACCGGCATCGATTATGTACTTTACCCTGTCGGTCCGGAGGTCGTCGGTGGCATCGTAGCCTGGCCGACCAGCGAGGCGCCCAGGGTGCTCGAGCTGTACCGCACGCTCGCCGAGAAAGCCCCGCCCGAACTCACGCTCGTCGCACTCGTGCGCCCTGCGCCCCCGGCGCCATGGCTTCCCAAAGAGATGCATGCGAAACCGATCGTGGCTTTGCTTGCCTGCTACAGCGGGAGACCCGAAGAGGGCGAGAAGATCGTCGCCCCGATCAAGGCGCTGGGCAAGCCCATCGGAGATGTGCTCGTGCGCCGGCCCTACGTGCAGATGCAAACGCTGCTTGACGCTACGCAGCCGAAGGGCCGGCGTTATTACTGGAAAAGCGAGTATCTCTCAAGCATCGAACCGGCCCTGTGCGAGAAGGTCATCGAGCATGCCGCAAGAATCCGATCGCCTTTTTCAGCCGTAATCCTGTTCCAGATCGGGGGCGCCCTCAACCGACTCAATGCGGAGCACTCGCCCGTCGGCAATCGCGATGCACGCTACCTGCTCAACATAACGAGTTCGTGGGAGCAGGCGGGCGCGGACGAGCCCAACATTGCATGGGCACGCGAGGCATGGGAGGACATGAAATCGTTTTCGACCGGCGGCACGTACATCAACTTTCTGACAGGTGACGAAGGTCCCGAGCGCATCGCGGCTGCACTGGGCAAGGGAGTCCGACGGCTTGCCGAGATAAAGGCCAAATGGGATCCTCAAAACATGTTCCGAACAAATCGAAACATCAAACCCTCCTGAGAAACGGCAGTGCGCCGCTGAACCGAGAGCTGGAAAATCCCCGCCAGATCACAGGCGTTGCCTTTGGACCGGTGTTGGGTCTTTTCCGCTCTCGGTACACGCGTCCAGACGTTCTGCAGTTTCCAGGGAGAAGATCTTTACCTTCGGCCTTTTTGATCGCGCTCATGGAAAGCGTTATTTTCCCGACTGCAATGTTACACTTTGATACAGGTGGATACACGGCTGAAAGGCTTTTTCTTCCCTGATGTCTTATTCCTCTTGCATGAGCGGCTGCGAAATCGGCCGATAACGGCAAAATCATTCCAAGAGGAGGCCCTATGAAGAAAAAAATCATTATCGTCACAGGCGTTTTGACCATCCTGACAGTCCTTTTCTTCACCGCGTGTAATCATTACCATTCTCCGGAGTCCAGGATCGGCTGGATAAAAGACGAGCTCACCGACCGGCTGGCCCTGGACGCCGGCCAGCAAGCACGGCTCGATGCAATCGCCGCGGGCCTGCTGGATCGCGGCAAACAGATGCGCCAGGAACGCGAAGCAGTCCGCGCGACTCTCATGGCCGAGCTGAAAAAAGAACACATCGACCGGTCCGCGGTCGAGACCCTGGTGGCCCAGAAGCAGCGCCAGATGGACGCCATAGCCGAATACCTGATCGACAGTGCCATCGGCTTCCACGAAACCCTCTCCCCCGAGCAGCGCGAGAAACTGGTGGCCGAGCTGGAAAAGTTCCACGCTCGGGCTGAAAAATATCGCCATCGCCGGTGGTAGAACAATGCGCAGGATCTTCTCCGGTTAAGGTTGGGGTGCCAGGGCCTGCTCCTTTTGTGAACCCTGGCACTGCCGACAGCTTTACTTCCCAGCAACTATATAAGATCAGTAATTTTCGGTTGGGAAATTGCATATCGTACGCGTACTCAGCGCAGCGGTAACCGTTCTCGTACTCGAAGCCATGTTTTGCGAGTACGAGAACGAGTACGCGTACGACTCTTACGTCCTTTGCGGTTGGACGATCCTGCAGGGGGATGCAAAAACTTAACCGGAAATTACTGATATAATATGGGAAGCTATCGACGATATAAGCGCAAAAGCCATAGTTTCCGACGGGCAGAATACAGGCACCTATACATTTTACTTCAACGAGGTCGGTAAAATTGTAAGATACGTTTCGAATGACCGCTACGATGGAATTGAAGGTAAACTTATTAAATGATCGCGAGTTCGCTGCGTTTCTTGACAGCCGGGCGCTGCGAACGGTAAACGATCGTAATGAAACCCATTCTGGAGCAAAAAGTGCATAGCGAATCCATTTTCATTATCGACGACGATGCCAGGCTCAATGCACTGCTGACACGCTATCTTGCAGATTTCGGCTACCGGGTTCGCCAGGCAACGGATCCGACGGCCGGTCTGAAGAAAATTGAAAGCCGCGCGCCGGATCTGGTAATCTTGGACATCATGCTGCCGGGCATGAACGGTTTCGAAGTGCTCAAACGCCTGAGGCAGTTCAGCCGTGTGCCGGTCATCATGCTGACCGCCCGCGGCGACCTGGCCGACCGCGTCACCGGTCTCGAACTGGGCGCCGACGATTACCTGCCCAAACCCTTCGAACCGCGTGAACTGGTGGCCCGCATCCAGGCTGTGCTGCGCCGTGTACAGCCATCGGCCATCGACCGCGTCCAGCATTTCGGCCGCCTGACCGTTGACTTCGGGCGGCGGCAGGTCCTCATGGACCATCGCGACGCCGAACTTACCACCAACGAGTTTCTGGCCCTGCAAGTGCTGCTGCGGCGGCCGGGGGAAGTCGTGGACCGCGATCAGATTCTACAGGAGCTGCGGGGCATGGACAGCGATGCCTTCAACCGCTCGGCGGACATCACCATGAGCCGCCTGCGGCAGAAGCTGGGCGACGATCCCAAGCGACCCGAATTCATTAAAACCATCTGGGGCGCCGGGTACGCATTCATAGGAAAATCCGATGATCCGCAGGATTCATAATCTAAGCCGGTCCGTGTTCACCCGCTTGATGCTGATCATCCTGGCGGCCGGCCTGCTGATCAATTTCGTTGTCTTTATGTCGTTCGGCCGACTCCAGCACCGCTCCGCCACAACCTATCACCGCATCCTGGAGCATTACGTCGGGATACTTACAACAGCCATCGGCGACCCGCCCTCATTGCAGCAGGCAAAGACGGTCGCCGGCGCCACCGGCTTCGTGATCAGCTATCGAACAGAAGGCGGCTCCTGGAGTACGGCCGATCCTGCCCAGTCGCTGCCGCCGCTTGCGCGTTACCGCATGCGCCCGGTGAGCGACCGTACGGCCGTGGGCTTTTTCAGGGGGCACACCCTTGTCCGCCATTCCCTGGCCCGAGGCGAACTGGTCTTCGTCGCCCCCCGATCGGAATCGGTGCAGCGCAACCTGCGTCTTTGGATGGTGTCTGTTCTGACCGCTTTGACCGCCGTCCTCGGCGGCGCCTATCTTCTTATCCGCCGCATTCTCAAGCCGCTGCGCCGCATGAAGCTCGGCATGGAGGCCGTGCAGACAGGCGATCTGGATCATCGTATCCGTCAGCAGGGCGCCGTGGAGTTCAAAGCGCTGGCCGCGGCTTTCAACGCGATGACGCTGCGCGTGCGCGATATGCTGCAATCCAAGGAACGCCTGCTCCTGGATGTCAGCCACGAACTGCGTTCGCCCATAGCCCGCATGAAACTCGCCCTGGCCATGATGCCGGAAGATGCCCATACCGAATCACTTCGCGAAGATCTCCGCGAAATGGAAATCATGGTCAACACCATCCTCGAAGCAGCGCGTCTGCAGCATACTGCCGACACCCTGAAAAAGGCACCCCTGTCGATACGCGCCCTCGTAGCCGAGGCGGTCGAACCGTTGCAGGCCAGGCCGCCGGGTGTCCGCATCGCAGCGTCACCGGATGTACGCATCACCGCCGACGCGGAAAAGATGCGCACGGTGATCCATAACGTCGTCGAAAACGGGATCAAGTACAGCAACGCCGAAAGCGCGCCGGTGAGGGTCGCCTGGGAAACGGACGCCGCCCACATCACGTTGACCGTGCAGGACCACGGCATCGGCATACCGGCCAAGCATCTACCACGCGTTTTCGAGCCGTTTTTCCGCGTGGACGATTCCCGCTCCCGCGCCACGGGGGGCTTCGGGTTGGGGCTCAGCCTCAGCAAAGCCATTGTGGAGGCCCATGGCGGCATGATCCATATCTCAAGCACACCCGAGGAAGGTACCCTGGTAAGCATCGTTCTGCCGATAGGTTAACTGCTGTTTAGCGTCACGAAGAAAACAGAGCATTAAGGAGAAAGGGATTGGGTTTGTGGAAACCAGACGCGTTTTTATTGAAAAATTTATCATTTTTCTAGTGAGCATCATGTTCCTGTCAGGCTGCAAAAATAGCCGCAAAACATATGCGAAAATAGGTCGTGAACCTAGAAATGTTCTATCGCTATGGTTCAGCCAAACAGGCCATACTGAAAGACACGGCAGGCTTATCGCACATACTTGGGAAAAGATGGGTTTCAAAGTCACCGGTTCCGAAATAAGAGAATTCACAGATAAAAACTTGAACGATTTTGATCTTATCCTGGTTGGAACTCCGGTTTTCTATTACAACATTCCGGAATATGTAGTTAAATGGATAAATTCACTACAGCATTTAAACGGAACTCCTGTGGCTTCTTTTGTGACCTATGGCGGTCCGGAAGGGGATCAGCACAATGCAGCCAGTATAATACTCGAGCTATTGTCGGAGAAAGGAGGCATGCCGGTTGGAATGGAAACCTTCATGAACATGGGAACCATGCCGACCGTATGGTCTGAGAAGAAAATATCAGAAAATGTCTGGAACAATAGATTTTTACCCAACGAAGAGACCTATAAAAGGGTACGCGCCTATGCGGGTTTTTTGATAAATCAAGTAAAACAAAACAACCTTATTGAGGTTGATAAAAAGATAACGTTGCGAAGGTTTGCAACAATCTTCAATCCGATCTTCTGGACCAAGATGGGTATCAAAAAGCATGCGATAAACAAGGACCAATGCATTCAGTGCGGCACATGCGCAAATAAATGCCCGGCGAAAGCGATTGATCCGTTAACTTACAAAGTCTATCAAGACCGATGTGTTTTATGTTTTGGATGTATAAACAATTGTCCTCAACAAGCCGTTATTATGGTTTATAATGATAAAAAGCTATTTGGATTCCGGGAATTATTGAAGCGCAAAAATATAATGATCAAGGAGCCTGAAGAATTCCAAGGAAATAGTTTGCGGGGAATAGGGATTGGCAAGGCTAAAAAGACTGCCTGATGGTCCGCCTGCGCCAATGCTCGGCAGTACGAAATAAGGAGCTTGGTCGACCGGAATCTTCGCGCCCTTATTCTCATGGGAAGTTAAACTTCTCAAAAAGAGCCATCCGGACCCAATTTGAATTTAGCTGCCTGTTTCGGATTGCTTTGTTGAATTCTGCACATCAAATCTCATAGACCCGGAAAGTGGCTCAGGCCCGGAGATCAACCATTTGCCCTGACCTGATGGCCCTGAATTGAAAAGCAGGCGATTTTCGAAACACGGCATTACAAAATTCCCGGGACCAGCTCGATATCGCATCATTCCTTTCCGTATTCATTCGGCCATCCGTTGAAACCACGCACAGGCTGCCTTCACGAAAAAAGGGCGCTACAACATCAAATCGTTGATTTATGTGCAAGATTATGATGTAGGAATTGTTAACCTGCCGAATAAGCGTTTAGCAAAACAAATGACCGAATGTCCGGAATCAAGTTGAGCATTCGGCATTTTGCCCCGCTATTAAATGTTGAGCGTATAAGAAAGGGATCTAAGCAGCCGCTTTAACAAAGTGCATACGTGACAGCAAAGCTTTAAGGACAAAACCGCTCTGGCCCGTTTAAAAGTTTTAATGGATGATCAAAAGGTCCATTAAAACTGCTGGAGAATCTTAAGGCGGGAGAAAGCATATGCCGAATCGTTGTCGACACACCTTGAGGTCCACCTTATTCTGCCACCTGGCCCTTGTGATGGGTTTGTTTTTGACCAGCTGTTCCGGAGGAAGCGATATGCGCACAGAATCCGGAGAAAGCGATGTGCGCACGGGCCAGTTTTTCGACAGCGCCGTGGCAGGGCTTGAGTATGAAACGCCCACACTTAGAGGAACAACGGATGCAGGGGGAACATTCAATTATCGGGAGGGCGAAACGATCATTTTCAAGCTTGGCGATACGATCCTCGCAGCGCATCAGGCAAGCCGATCGTCACCCCCATCGATCTGGTCGCAACGGCCCAGGATGATACCGACCCGACGGTCACCAATATCTGCCGGTTCCTCCAAGCATTGGACGAAGACAGAGATCCACGAAATGGCATTTTCCTTTCCGACTCGACCCGGATGCTGCTGACGGGAGTAGAGATTCAATTTGATCTTCCGGTCCTTGCTTTCGGTTCCGATACCTCCGTGGCCACATTATTTGATCGTCTGGCGGCTCTGGTGGGAATAATCACCTTAAATGATCCGGTGGATTTCTTTATGCCTTCGATCTATCAGGCACGCCGCCACCTGCGGGTCGGGTTGGTGGCGCAAGGCCTACTGACGGCCGCAACACCTGGCGGCGTGTATATCGATCACCAGGGAGCCATAGACGATGATCCAACGGATGGAACTGCTTTGGTAAACCAGCGCTTGCCGTCCAATGCCACTCAAGACGCGGTTTTTCACCTGGTGGGTTTCAACAATCACCTGGGCTTCGATATTTTGGCGGAATTGGACGCTGGTCAAAATCTTATCCTGTCGCCTTACAGTCTTTCAGCGTCTGTGCTGATGCTATATGCCGGCGCGGCCGATTCATCGCTCAAAGCACTCGTTGAAGGCACCGGGTACCTAAGTGACCAACCGATTGTGCATGAAGCGTTCAATTCCCTCGACCTTTCATTAAGTGATGCCAATGCGGGTCTGGATGGGCCGTTTACTCTTTTCAAGAGCCGTTCGGCCGGATGGGCACAATTGGGATATGGGGTATACATCGATTTCTACAATTGCCTCTCAGGAGACTATGGCGCGCCGCTTGTCCCGCTCGACTTCAGGTACGACAAGCTTTCGGCCCAAGCTTCAATTGATAAATGGATAGCCAAAGAAACCGATCCTGCATTTTCAATATCGCAGCTTTCTCCGGAAGAGCGAACCCGTATCGTTCTAACTAGCACCAACTCTTTTGTCGGTTCGTGGTCCGTCCCGTTCTCCCCCGCAGAGAACCTTATACTGCCCTTTGCACTTTCCGGCGGTGGTCACGTATCCGTCGAAATGATGCATGCCAAGGGCAATTTCAATTATGCAAAGCTGGATTCAGCGGAAGTGGTCGAAATTCCATTGGATGATGATCGCTATGGCCTTATGCTGCTTTTGCCCGATGCAGATCACGTGCAGATGTTCCCGGACGCCTTGACTGCAAGCGGCTTTTGGTCAGCTTCTGAAAACCTCACCCGGACCCCCTTGGAGATCTACTTCCCGAAATTCAAAGTGACCTTCAAGAAAACCATCGCCGCGGAACTTTCAAAGATAGGAATTGATGCCATCTGGGATGAGGCCTCGGCGGATTTCAGCCATGTTCACCCGATCGATTCCCTGTATGTCAAAAATATTGCGCATCAATCATTCATCAGCGTTGACGAGACCCATGTCAAAGCGGCATCTGACAGTTCGGCCGCCCTGAACGGAATGGAAGATATGCCCGGTTTTGGAGACAATCATTCCGAAACCGGATACATCGCCATTTCCACAGGTATAACGCCCATATTAACCCCCGCTGTAGAAATCGGATTCAACCGTCCTTTTGTCGTTTGTATTTATCACAGGAATAAAAAAGCAGTTCTTTACTCCGGTTGGATAGCCGACCCTAGCTAAAGGGACAACCGTCAGGTGTCACGATGACATCTTTATTTCAACCGATCAGGGTCGGCCAGGTGGAACTCAAACAGGTTCTTCCACTCGGCCACCAATGAAGCCATGGCGGGGGAGATGGCGCCGTGACCGATGTCTTTGATCAAATTCCTTTCCCCTTTCTACAACCGCCGCAAAGACGGATGGGGCGGTTCGGACAAAGGCCGGTTCAGATTCCTTGCAGAAACTTCGCACAGGTCCGCGAAGCCGTGTCGGATGATTTGCCCGTGCTCGTGAAGTTGAACACTTTCGCTCCATCACGCCTTTTCCAAGGGTCTTTGGTCAGGTTCTTTTAGCTTACTTGCGATTATTTCATTTAAGATCTCGGCAGCAGCCCGGACATATTCCGGACAAAGCTTGGGGACGAGATTTTTTTCTCTGATATTCCTTGCACCTTCTTCAGTGCTCAGATCTTCGCCCAATAAGTTTTTGCAGACAGTGGTTCCAAATTTTTCCTCAAAGCATCGAAAAAGCTTCTTTACAGAACTGAAAGCTTCTTTTCGGGCTTCACTTTCATCCGAAGCAGTGCTCGCCAGTCCGAGTACCATAATTGCACCGGTGAGCGCACCGCAAGTTTGCGCCAGATGTCCCATCCCGCCTCCCCATGGGCGGCCCATTTTTTTGGCTGTCTCCGCATCCACCCCAAATTGTTCCCCGAAAACGGTCAGTATGGCCTGGGAGCAATTCAAGCCATGTCCGAACAGAGTTATTGTCTGCGCTATTGAATCCATGTTTTTATCTCCTGGTTAATGGGTCCTTGACTTTGAGTACCGATCACCATAGACGATTATTATGAACTTGATATCTGTTCAAACGATTTGTTTCGATTAACTGAATCGAAAATATTGATTCGAGGGGAACGATGGAGATTCAGCAGCTTCGAACATTTTGCACAGTGGCCCGTTTGCTCAGCTTTAAACAGGCTGCCGAGAGACTCAATTACGCGCAATCCAGCATATCGGCCCAGATTCATGCCCTTGAAGAGGATCTGGGCGTTCGACTCTTTGATCGCTTGGGCCGACACATTCTCTTAACCGAAGCCGGCGACCGCCTCCTGCAGTATGCCGAAAGAATTCTCGATCTAACTGAAGAAACCCGGGCGGAGGTGGCGTCTACAAGTGAACCACAAGGCACCTTGACCATAAGAGTTCCCGAAACCTTTTGTGCGCATCGCCTTCCGCCTGTGATACTGAAGTTTCAGACCATATTCCCAAAGGTCCGATTGCGCTTCATTACCTGTGCCGTTGAAGGCCTTCAAAAGGACCTTCGTAAGGGGATAACGGATCTGGCTTTCCTGATAACAGAGTCCATTCAGGCTTCCGATCTCGGTGTCGAAGCTTTAGGCTTTGAATCGGTTGTGATCGTTTCCCATCCGGACCATCCGCTGGCATCCAAATCCATCGTGCAAACTAAAGATCTGGAAGCAGAGACGGTTCTCCATTCCAATGTGGACTGCAGTTATAGAAAATCATTCCAACAACTTCTGGATCATGAAAACGTTCGTCTGGCTCGTTCAATAGAATTTTCCAGCGTGGCGGCTCTGAAGCAGTGCGCAATCAGGGGCGTGGGCATTGCGATATTACCTGAGGTTACCGTCGAGGAGGAGATTGCTCGAGGGAGGCTATCCGTTTTACCATGGTCTCAAGGAAAGCTGGAGATGGCCTTATTGATGATCTGGTATAAGGATAGATGGCTTTCTCCTTCACTTAGCGCCTTTATGAACATGACCAGGGAAGCAATGAACGGCAACCCACCAGCGGGCAGGCTTGGCCGGGCATAAACAGCGGCCGTGCAGCTGCTAACGAAGCGGTTTAACTTTCTTAAGGAATCAAACACCAACCTAATGCCACTGCACGTCCTGCGGGTCGTAGGCAACCGACACCTTGCGGCCTGGAACCAAGCCGCCGGCCGCAAGGTCTTCGGCGGGCAGGCAGACGCTGAGGGTGGCAGGTCCCACTGCAATGGAGGCCTCAATTCCGCCGGAGCGCTTGTCCAGCGTGAGGCGGGTGAGCACGCCCTCGACCGATCGCCGGCCCGCGGGCAGACGACCCGGCGGTGCCATCGACAGGCGGGCGGGATCGACGACGGCGACCGCGGCATCTTCACCCGCGGGCGGTTTGACGGCGATAAAAACCTGCCCGTCGGCCAATTGCATCCCGACATGCCGATCGTCCATGTGTTGCCAGGGTCCGTACAACAGGGTTCGGCGGCTGCGGCTCAGCAATCGGCCCTGGAACAGGTGCACCATGTCGTCGCACACGTCCAACAGCCACTGCGCATCGTGACTGGCGATGATCAGGCTGGTGCCCCATTGCCGGTGGGCATGCACAATGGCTTTGTTCATCAGCTGCGCACTGGGGTCATCGACGCTGGCCGTGGGTTCATCCAGCAGCAGCACCCGGGGGCGCAGCACCAGGCGGGCCGCCAGGGCAACGCGGCGGGCTTCACCGCCGGATAAGGCAAACCAAGGCCGCTTGGCAAACAGATCGGGGCTGAGCCCGACCAGCGACATCGCCTCCCCGATCCGCTCCGCCTCAGCCTTGCGGTCGTTGCGGATGCGCAACCCGTAAGCGATGTTCTTATGGACGCTGCGCTTGAGCAGATGCGTTTCCTGCGGCAGCAGCGCAATGTGGTGGCGCAGACCGGCCGCAAACGGGTCGGTTTTTCTGCCCTCGAACCGTATTTCTCCCCGGCTCGGCTGTTCCACCAATCCCAACAGCTTGAGCAGGGTGCTTTTCCCGCTGCCGTTGGGTCCGGTCAACCCGATGATGCCGCCGGCCGTCACCGTCCAGTGATCGATGCACAGGACCGGAGCCCTTTTCCTGTAGGAATGGACCAGCTGGTCGATTTCATAGAGGGCCATGGCAAATGTCTTTCATCGTCGTCTTAACATCGATACCGCCGCGGTGACCGCAAAGGCGATCAGCAGCAAGATCAGCCCGAGCGCTATCCCCATGGAGAACAGGCCTTTATTGGTCTCCAGTGCAATGGCGGTGGTGATGGTGCGGGTGTGCCATTTGATATTGCCGCCCACCATCAGTGAGATCCCCACTTCGGTCATAACCCGGCCATAGGCGCTTAACGCGGCAATCAGAATGCCGTGGCGGGCTTCCCAGACACTGCCGAGCAGCAATTGACGGCGATTGGCGCCCAGAGAAAGCAAGGTGGTGCGCAGGTGGACATCCGTGCTTTCAACCGCCGTGGCGCTCAGGGAGATGACCACCGGCAAGGCCAGGATGGTTTGCCCGACGGCGATGCCGGGCAATGTGAACAGCAGTCCCATATCGCCCAAGGGACCCTGGCGGGACAAAACGGCGTACACCAGCAGGCCGATAAAGACCGTGGGCAAGGCCAGCAGGGTATCCACGACCAGCCGCACCTGCCGGCGTCCCGGAAAATCCAGATGGCCCAGGGCAAACCCGAGGGGTATGCCGAGAAGCAGGCTGATGCTCATCGAATAGGTGGTGACTTTCAGCGTGGTGGCCACGGCCGAATAGGTTTCCGCATCGCCGGTGAAGAGCAGCTCAAACGCCTGGAGCAAACCTTGGAGAATGAATTCCATGGGTTCCTCAACGAACTTCCGCATTGGGGATGAACAGTTGCTTGCCCAGCAATTTGAAGTCGCCGATCAGTTTTCGGGCTTGCGGCCCGGCCATCCATGCGGAGAATTTGCGGGCCGCATCCGCATTGACCTTTTTGCACCGCGTGGTGGACACTTCGATGGTGCTGTACTGGTTGCGCAGGCGTTCATCTCCTTCGACCAATACGACCAGCGGCGGTTTGCCGCCTTGGGTGTTTTCATATTTGATGTAGGTGCCGCGATCGGTCAGGGTGTACCCGCTTCTTTCCGCCGCCACGTGGATGGTGGAGAGCATGCCCTGTCCGGTTTGCACGTACCAGGCCTCCTTTTCAGGCTGGTTGGGTGTGGCCGCGCGCCACAATTGCAGCTCTTTGAGATGGGTGCCGGACTGGTCGCCCCGGCTGACGAAGAGGGCCCTTCGGCCGGCGATGGCGGCCAATCCCCCGGCGGCGCTTTGGCCTTTAATGCCGGCCGGATCCGCGGGCGGTCCGATCAGGATGAAATCATTGTACATGATCGGATGCCGGTTCACCCCATGGCCCGCTTGGACGAACTGGATCTCGGCTTCCGGATCGTGCACCAGCAGGAGATCCACGTCGCAGTTGCGTCCCAAGGCCAGCGCCTTGCCCGTGCCGGTGGCGGTCCAGCGCAATTCAATGCCGGTCGCCTTTTTAAAATGGGGCTCAAGGTAGTCGAGCAGCCCGGTGTCGTCGGTGCTGGTGGTGGTCGCCATCATCAGCACCGGTTGGTCCCCGGCCGAGGCCGAACCCCGGAGCAATACCAGACCGATGATCATGAAAACACTGACAGCCACGCGATTCTGCTTCTTTTTCACAATGCCTCCCTGGGGCCGACGATGGACGGGTTGCCTTGCCCATCCATTTTAGCCATCGATGTCGCGAAGACCATTTTGCCGCTGATGCTCGTATCGTAGCCCGGGTAGTCTGCGGCCATTCGCTGAAAACGGTCTTCGTGCAGCAATCCGAGAAAAAACTGCACGCTTTGCTGGAAAAAGCGCTCCTTTTGAATCAGCAGATCGTAGCGTTCCCAGCGCCATGGCACAAAGTCCAGTCCCAACTGCTCCGCCACCGGCTGGATGCCGGGGCCGGCATCAGCCTTCCCCCCCAGCACGGCCAATCCCACGTCCATATGGCGCTGGACTTCCGTCTCATACCCGCTGAGCTGGGAACTCTTGATCTCCGCCGCTTCGAGTTCACGGTCGAAAAGCTGCCGTGTGCCGGTGCCCAGCTTGCGATTGATGACCCGCAGGCCGGGCTGTTTTAAATCTCCGCTGTTTCGAATGCCGCGGGGATTTCCCTTGGCCACGATGAGCCCCTGGCACCGCCGGCAGAAGTTGACCACCACCGGCATGGGATTCAAGAGCTGGCCGGCAACTTCAAAATTATACTCGCTGCCGTTCTCCTGGAGCAGGTGGCTGGTGGCTATATGGCATAGATCCTGTTTGAGTGAGCGTATGCCGCCCAGGCTGCCCAGGTTGCCGAATACCGCCAGCTTTTCGGGGTATAAGCCATTATAAAGACCGATGGTTTGCTCCAGCAGGGGATCATTGCTGCCGGCGATAATCAGCAATCCTTCAGCCGACGGCACCGCACCGGACTTGGCCGAAAGATTGATCGTATTGGCCTCCACCCACTGATCCACCAGATGCTGGGGGAAAATCCACTTACCCGTGACCTTGGAAGCAGGCAGACCTTTTTCCGCGATCAGCGTGTACACCATCTTTTCGTTGACGCCCAGGTATTGGGCCACTTCTTTGGTCGACAATAATTTGCTCATAGACCACCGCCCCCGTTGTAATGGTGCATATAAATTTCGTTTGTCCGTGTCAACTAATTTGAAATAGTAGATTTTAAAGAAACTAATAATAACTAAAAGTAACTTTTTCCGCGAACCGGGAGGCGCGTTGCGCTCGCGAAACGCGAACTGCATCGATGTCGCTTTTCGACCCAATCCGCGGCTTATTGATCGCAGGAGTAGATGATCAATGAAAATGAGATCGGAATACCCGATCCGTTCTTTTGAGGGTTTTGAGACTTCAGGATTCTAATTCAGTGCTGATGAAGATTTGTAACCCCGCTTGAATTCGGGGCTCATGTAAATTAAAACGACTTCGATGAGGAGATAAATGCGCAGATGACGGACCGCCCGGAAAACAACGCCGATGATATCGGCTATGAATGCATAAAACACCAAATCAGGCTGGATGCGGGATGGGCCAAATGCATGGACCCGGAACTGTATTGCAAATTCCGGCCCTCGTGTATGATCCATTTCCTGGAAAAGGAAAATGCCCGGGCGCGGGCCAAGCGCATGCGGTAATCTTTAAACGCGCGCAAGCGGATCAGCCGATCACGAGCGTTTCCCCCTCCATCGGCACCATGGCATCGTACCCGCTTTCGCGCAGCAGGCCGGCAAACGCCATGCTCTGGGCCTCCTCGCCATGCACCACGGCGATTTTTTTAACCTGCAGATTGGAAGTTTTCAGAAAACGCAGCATTTCGTTGCGGTCGGCATGGGCCGAAAAGCCACCCAGTTTCATCACCTGGGCTTTGAGAGGATACTCTTTGTTCAGGATGCGCACCACGGGGGCGGTGCCGCAGCGCCCGCCGGCCTCGTAGGCCTGCCCCAGCTCCAGGATGCGGCGCCCGAGCGTATGCTGGGCCATGAAGCCCACGATGAGAACGGTGTTTTTGGGATTGTGGATCTTGTAGCGCAGATGGTGCAGGATGCGTCCGGCTTCACACATTCCCGAAGCCGAGATGACGATGTGCGGCTTGGTCTCTCGCATCAGGGCCATGGATTCCTCGACAGATTGCGTAAAGTGCACTTCTTTGAAATCGAATGGATTTTTTCCGCGGCTCAGGAAGGTTGCATGGGTCTCGCGATCGTATACCTCGGGGTGTTCGCCGAAAACGGTGGTAATATTGGCGGCCAGCGGGCTGTCCACAAACACCGGCATGTTGGCCACGGCGCCTTGCGCATACAGTTCATGCAGGACATAAAGCAGCTCCTGCGTACGTCCGTAAGCAAACGAGGGGATCAGCACGCAGCCTCCGCGGTTGAAAGTGTCGTTGAGGATGTTTTTCAATTGCGGTTTCAAATCGTCGACCGGTTCATGATCGCGGTCGCCGTAAGTGCTCTCCATGATCAGCAGATCAAGGCGGCTGTCGGCCGGGTCGAACTCGTGTGCCGGGTCGCGCAGGATGGGTTTGTTGAAACGGCCCAGGTCACCGGTATAGCCCACCGTCAGCGTCCCAGCGTCGGTCGCATGTCGAATGATGCAGATGGCTGAACCAAGGATATGTCCGGCCTCGTAAAGGGTGCAGGTCAGATTGTGGCCGATGGCGACTGTACTGCGATAAGGGACGCCATCCAATTGATTCAAGGCTTTCTCGGCGTCCTCGACCGTGTAAAGCGACTCGACCGACCGCAGGCGGTATTTTTCCATCAGCTGGACGATGATCTCATTGTTGAGCTGGTGGCGGTTTTTTTTGAGCAGTTTTTTCAACTGCCCGTATTTGCGCGGTCCGATGGGTTTGCCGTTGATGGCCGGCCCCTGGGACAAGGCGCCCCGCACGGTTTTATAGTTGAGGTATTCGGCATCCTGTTCTTGAATGTGGGCGGAATCCAGCAGCAGGTAGCGGGCGGCGTCGGCCGTGCCCCGGGTGCACACGATCCGGCCGGCAAATCCTTGTTTGACCAGCAAGGGGATACGTCCCGAGTGATCGATATGGGCGTGGGACAGCACCATATTGCCGACGATGGCCGCGTCGAACGGCAGCACGCGGTTTTTTTCAGCCGCTTCCCTGCGACGACCTTGGTGCAGGCCGCAATCGAGCAGAACATAATCGTGCTGAGTTCCGATAAGGTGCATCGAGCCGGTGACTTCTCTTACCGCGCCGTAGAAGGTGACGTGCATCGTGCATTCCTTTCAGGATGGTTGTTGAACGGGAGTTGAACAGCAGTTTCATAAAACAAACACCTGTGTTTTGGCTTCGCGAGAATCAAATCTGAAGACGGCAACACAACTTTATCCTTCCGGCCGATGCCAGACAATGCAGGCGTGGTCCGATGTGACCGCCCCCAGATGGCCGGGGTCAATACGATGATGCATGACGGTCCAGAGGGCTTGTTCGTATTCGAGCAGCAAGTGCGCCGCATCGATGATGCGTACCACCCGGCACCTGGACAGACCGGTCAATCCCTGGCCCTCGGCTTTGAGCACCGCCTCCTTGGCGGTCCAGTATCGGAAGAAAACGGCCAGATCCCTGTGCGGCGCCAGCGCCCACTCCTGCGCATCGGCCAGGCGCTCGAACATCCCCGGACGCACCGGCTTTATTTTCTCAATATCGATGCCCACCGGCCGCGGTGACACCACGGCCGCCACAAATGCTTCCTTGTGGCTCAACGACCAGTGAATGCCGTTGCTTGGCAGCGGCACGCCTGCGGCATCCTTTTGCATTGCCGAAAGCGGCCATCCGCCACACTGCGCAGAAAAGACCGCGGCGCGGCGTGCATGCCTGCGCAGGGCCTCCACTTTAGGGCGCCCGGACAGCCGTTGATCCTCTCTCGGCACCGGCAGGATGACCGGGTGCAGGATGAGTGTCTGTGAAGAAGGATGACTGTTTTCCATGCCGCTTCTCGATTCTTTTTCCTTTTCGCGCCTTCCAAATGAGTTCCCGCGCAGAGGTGGTAACGAGGTTTCCTTCATCCCTTATCCTTCATCCTTCCGCTTTCATCCTTTATCTTCAAGGCTCTTTCATACACTTCTTTGCGGCTCAGATTCAATCTGGAGGCCACTTCACGGGCGATTTCGCTCAACGGACCGCCCTTTTCCAGAGCCGGCCGGAGCGCCGCATCGAGGTCGGCCGGCACGGCCACCGCGGCCTGCGATGCGCCGGCCACCAAAAGGGTGCATTCGCCTTTGATCGTTTCCCGCCCCCCCAGAATGCCCGCAATATGCGAGAGGGAGCCGCGCAGGAACTCTTCGTGAACTTTGGTCATTTCCCTGCCCAGGACGGCCTGCCGGTCACCCAGCCCTTCCTTGAGCTCATCGATAAAGTCCGCCAACCGTTGCGGCGATTGGTAAAAGATCAGGGTGAAGGGCAGGTTGGCCAAAGACCGAATCTGCTCGAGTCGCCGGGCCTTCTTGCGCGCCGGAAACCCCACGAACACGAACTGGTCTGTGGGCAGACCGGCCGCGGACAGGCCGGTGATGGCGGCCGATGCTCCGGGAATAGGCGTCACCGGGATCTGATGCTGCACCGCGGCCTGGACCAGACGGAATCCCGGGTCCGAAACGGTTGGCGTGCCTGCATTGGAAACCAGGGCGATGGCCGCCCCCTGAATCAGCTGTTCGATCAGCCCGGCGGTGCGCTGCACCTCGTTGTGTTCGTGATAGGAGATCAGGCGGTTTTCGATCCGGTGGGCGGCCAGCAGGCGTCGGGTGTGGCGGGTATCTTCGGCGGCAATCAGATCCACTTCGGCCAAAATGGTCAAAGCCCGCCGGGTAATATCGGCCAGGTTGCCGATCGGCGTGGCGACCACGTACAATCCCGGGGGGCATGCTTTACGGGTAGGCGAGCTCGAAGGCATTGGCGATCACCTCGACATGCGGCCGGCCCTCTTCATGCTGAACGGTCACCACATCGAAACGGGCTTTGGTTTGGGTCGAGCCCCGGTTCTTCAGATAGGCAAGGGCCGTCATGGAGAGCTTGCGCCGTTTGGCCGGCGTCAGGGCCAACTTGGGACTGCCGTAGCCTTTGCTGCGGCGGGCTTTGACCTCAACGAACACTACGGCGCCTTTGTGCTCGGCGATGATGTCGATTTCTCCCATGGGAGTTCGGTAGTTGCGGTCGATGATCTTGTAGCCTTGGGCCTGCAGAAAACGTACGGCCAGGTCCTCACCGCTTTGGCCATACCGATGAAGGTCGCTATTCATCGACCGTGATCCCGTCGGTTTCATCCAAAGTGCAGGTGAAATGCTCACAAATTCCTTTGAAGCTGCGTCGATGGATCGCGCAGGGGCCGTGACAGGCAATGGCTTCCAGATGGCCCTGGGTGGCGTAGCCTTTGTGGCAATCAAACCCGAAATCGGGATAATCCTCGTGATAGCGCTGCATAAGGCGGTCGCGGGTGACTTTGGCCACAATGGAAGCAGCCGATATGGAAACACATAAGGCATCCCCTTTGGGAATCGCTTGCTGGGGGAGATCGGCCGGAATCTTAAAGGTGCCGTCGATAAGAAGATAAGCGGGGCACGGCTTAAGGTTCGCGGCCGCCATGGCCATGGAGAGCAGGGCGGCCCGCAAGATATTGATACGATCGATTTCGAATGCATCCACAATGCCGATGCCGATGGTCTCGGCTTCGGCATAGATCCGCGCGTACATCCGTTCGCGCTGCAGGGCGGTCAATTTTTTGGAATCGTCGATACCGGATGGGTCGAATGTCGGCGGCAAAACGACCGCCGCCGATACCACCGGACCGGCCAATGGGCCCCGGCCGGCCTCGTCAATGCCGGCGATGCGGGCATACCCCTTGGCCCTGAGCTTTTTCTCGTATGCCCAAACGTCCGCTGCCATTTGCCGTTTAACCCCTTTTTAGGCAAAATCTACGTTTGGTGGATCTTTTGAGGTTCCAGCGAAACCCGAGCATCCAGAAAATTCAAATCCTCTGGATGCCGGATCAAGTCCGAAGCGAGGGCCTTTTCAACCACTAACGAACCATGCGGACTAACTCAAGCGCTTTTCGCGAATACGGGCCGCCTTGCCGCGCAGCCTGCGCAAATAATAGATTTTTGCGCGCCGCACGCGACCTCGGGTGACCACTTCGATGTGATCGACGACGGGTGAATGCAAGGGAAAGACGCGCTCCACTCCCACGCCGTAAGAGACCTTCCGTACCGTGAAAGATGAATTGATGCCCCCTTTGCGCCTGGAGATCACCACGCCCTGAAACACCTGAATGCGCTCTTTGTCACCTTCTTTGATTTTAACGTGCACGCGAACGGTATCCCCCGGTACAAAATCAGGGATATCCATGCGCATTTGTTCCAGTTCCAGCTGTTTGATCACTTCCATGACCTGTCTCCTTTTTACTGGTTCCAATCGTTTGATCCGTTGATTTGTTAAATCGTCCAACCAATGGGTCGACGATTTAGCGAATCAACGAAACAGACGGTCCAAGACAATCGACACCGCCGATCGCACGGACAGATGGTTGAACTCACCGTGTCCCTGGATGGGCGCCAGTCTGTAATCGGCCTGCGCGATCAGTTGGGGCGCCAATCCCCATCCCGTTCCAAAAATCAAAAGGACTGGACCACCCTTTCGAACAAGCCCACGCAATCCCGCATCGTCCAGATTGCTGTCGTCCATCCGGGCGCTGGTTACCACCGAACAAGGTTTGGCGCCATGACGTCCGGCCATGTCTTGCATAGCGGCCTGCAGCGTGGGTTCCATCCGAATCAGCGCCAGTGCCGTCCGGCGGTCGGGGTTGTACTGTGCACCCGCGCCGGTCACCCAATGATCGATGATACTGGCAACCAGTTCCTGTTGATCCAGCAGCGGGGTGACCACATAAAAAGCCTCCACCCCGTAAGTTTTGGCCGCCCTGGCGATGTCATGCAAATCCAATGACGTCACGGCCGCGGCGATGGTTTGCCCGTTTTTATCCGTCACTGGATGGTGGATCAGGGCTACCGCCATCCGGGTGGTGTATGATGCGTTCGAGCTCACGATGCCATGCACGTAACAGCGCTATCTCCTCGGGGCTTAAAGTCGCACCGCGCAACAAGTCCGGCCGCCTGGCAAAGGTGCGCAACAGTGCATCGGCACGCCGCCAAAGGGCGATCTGATCGTGATGGCCCGACAGCAGCACTTCGGGCACCGCCCGGCCCTCAAATTCCGGCGGCCGGGTAAAATGAGCATGGTCCAGCCTTTGGCGGTTAAACGAATCCTGCTCGGCCGAATCTTCATTGCCCAACACACCCGGCAGCAGGCGCGTTACGGCATCCATGACCGCCATGGCGGCCACCTCACCGCCGGTCAGCACGAAGTCGCCCAAGGAGATCTCCAAATCAACGAACAGCTCGCTGATTCTTTCATCAACGCCTTCGTAGCGGCCGCACACGAAAATCAACGCCGGCCGGCCGGCCAAATCCCTGGCCATGGCCTGATCGAATCGCCGGCCTTGAGGCGACAGCAACACGGTGGTC
Source organism: Desulfobacteraceae bacterium (assembly GCA_003599575.1). Classification (GTDB taxonomy): domain Bacteria; phylum Desulfobacterota; class Desulfobacteria; order Desulfobacterales; family Desulfosarcinaceae; genus Desulfatitalea. The sequence goes on from QZKV01000020.1 coordinate 23,681, forward strand.
GCCCCCGGTGCCTTGTGCCGCGCAGTCTGTATGGCGGCGGCCAGCGGATCGGGTTTCATGACCATGCCGCACCCGCCGCCGTAGGGCCGGTCGTCGGTCACCCGGTGGCGGCCCAGCGCGAAATCCCGAATGTTGATGGCTTCCGCTTCGATTGCACCGCTGTTGCCGGCCCGGCGCATGATACCATTTTCCCAAAAAGACTGGATCAGTTCCGGGAAAATGGTCAAAACAACAAATTTCATGCCGCTGTCTATATCAGTCCTTCGGGTAGTTCGACCCTCATCAGACGCTGATCGACATCGATATCGATCACGACCGAAGCAATGGCCGGTATGAGTATTTCACCGGTCGCACTCTCCGCCGGTGTCTTGACCACATACACATCGTTGGCGCCTGTGGGGATGATCTGCTCCAACATGCCCAGATATTCGCCGGCCACAGTATGCACGGCCATGCCGATCAGATCGCTCCAGTAATATGCATCTGGCTCCAGCGGCGGCAAATCATTTTTCGCCAGGAAAACATCCGCTCCGGTTAAAGCCTCGGCCTGAATCCGGGTGTTCACACCTTCCAGCGTCAGCCGCATTACGCTTTTGTAGGCCTGCGATTTTAGAATGACATATTGTACCGGCGATCCTGACGGGCCGGCCAGCACCAGTTTTTTGAGAGGCGCGAAACAATCCGGCGATTCAGCATAAGAGTACACCTTTACGGCGCCACCGATGCCGTGGGCAGCGATGACCTTGCCGATCTGAATGAGACCGCCGGGTACATTGGCTCTATTCGATGATTTCAAGGACCGTGCGTTTTTTGTGTTTCGCCGACGCCGCACTCAATAAGGTTCGCAAGGCTTGCGCGGTGCGCCCCTGTTTGCCGATGATCTTACCCAAGTCATCCTTGGCCACTTTCAGTTCCAGCACCGACATTTGGTTGCCCTCGATCTCGTTCACCGAAACCTCTTCCGGATGGTCCACCAGAGCCTGCGCAACGTACTTGACCAGGTCTTTCATAGCGCCCTCCTGGATCGGCGATGGTCAAACAGGCGTGCGGTTCTACTGGGCCGGCCCGGCGGAAACACCTTGCGTTTTTAAAATGCTCCTGACCGTGTCCGTAGGAACGGCACCCTGTTGCAACCAATACTGCACCCGATCGGTTTTCAAAGTAACTTCTGCGGGTTCCCGCAGCGGATTATAGGTGCCTACCTTTTCAAGATATCGGCCATCGCGCGGACTTTCACTATCCGCCACCACAATGCGGTAAAATGGTTTCTTTTTTGCGCCGTGCCTGGCCAATCTGATTCTAACTGCCATTACCCATCTCCTTTTGAAATCTAAAACGGCAACATTCCGCGCCCCAACCCACGCATGCCGCCTTTATTGAATTTCTTCATCATTTTCATGACCTGCGTATAATTTTTCAGCAATCGATTGACATCCTGCACGGTTGTTCCACTGCCCATGGCAATGCGGCGCCGCCGGCTGCCGTTGATGATACTGTACTGGCGGCGCTCATGAGGGGTCATCGAATTGATGATGGCTTCGATATGCGTCAGTTCCGATTCATCCACCTCGACATTTTTCATTTGCTTGAGCTTCCCCAAACCGGGGATCATACCCAGCAAGTCGGTCAACGAACCCATTTTGCGGATCTGGACCATCTGATCCCTGAAATCCTCCAAAGTGAATTCATTCTTGCGCAGCTTTTTTTCAATCTCCGCGGCCTGCTTGGCATCTACGACGGCCTGGGCTTTTTCGATCATGGTCAGCACATCGCCCATGCCGAGAATGCGCGAAGACATGCGATCGGGGTGGAACGCCTCCAGATCGTTGAGTTTTTCGCCAACGCCGATGAACTTGATAGGCTTACCCGTGATCGATTTGATGGACAGGGCCGCGCCGCCGCGCGCATCGCCGTCCATTTTGGTCAGCACCACGCCGCCGAGATCCAGGGCTTCGTCAAAGGATGAAGCCATATTGACCGCATCCTGTCCGGTCATGGCATCGGCCACGAGCAAAATATCCGCCGGTCGGACCGCCGCTTTGATGGCCTTCAGCTCGTTCATCAAAGTTTCGTCAATATGCAAGCGGCCGGCCGTGTCGAGCAAAACCGTGTCGCACCCGATTTTCTGCGCCGCCACACGCGCCTTCTGACAGATATCGACCGGGGCCATATCGGTGTGCGAATCGAAAACAGGTACGTCGAGCTGGCCGCCCAACTTTTGAAGTTGGGTAATGGCGGCCGGACGGTAAACGTCGGCCGGCACCAGGTAGGGCTTGCGACCCGACTTGCGCAGCATGACCGCCAATTTTCCGGCCGTGGTGGTTTTGCCCGATCCTTGCAGGCCCACCAGCATGATCGGAACCGGATGCGTGCCGGACAGGTTCAATTCCTCATGCCGGCCGCCCATCAAGCGCGTCAGTTCTTCATTGACGATTTTAATGACCTGCTGGCCGGGCGTCAGGCTGGACATCACCTCTTTGCCCAGCGCGCGCTCCTTTATGTCGGCGACAAACTGCTTGACCACCTTGAAATGGACATCCGCCTCCAGCAGGGCCATGCGCACTTCCCGCAAACCTTCGGAAATATTTTTCTCCGTCAAGGTGCCGTGACCCTTGAGCCGTTTGAAAACGGCATCCAGTTTTTCGCTGAGACTGTCAAACATCTAGGCTACATCCACTCTTTGCACCGAATAAAACTTTGGAATTAAACTGATAACAATGATAAGTCAAGCAAAAGGAGACGGCAACACCACCGCACCGCCGGCGTCCTGCAGTTTTCATGGTTTCAGGCGGGCGTGCTATAGCACCAAACAAGGCGGGGAGCAATGATACAAATTGAATCCCGCGGGTAATTGGCATTAGAGGCGTTTGCTGATTATTTAGATGATGGATATCAAAAACTATAGCCGACAAGCCTTTTTGCAATGGCTTGAAGACCACAACGAGCGCCTTTTTCGAGCGGATCAGATGCTCAAATGGCTCTATGTCCGTCTGGCCGACCGATTTGACCAGATGACCGATTTAAGCAAGTCGTTCCGGCAGCTGCTGGCGGACCATTTCACCATTCAACGACTGCCGGTCGCGCAGGTGCTTTCCTCGATCGATGGTACGCGCAAGTTTCTCTTCCAACTGGAGGACGGCCAAACCATCGAAAGCGTCTTGATACCCGAACGCGACCACCATACCCTGTGTCTTTCCAGCCAGGCAGGATGCGCCCAGGGATGCCGCTTCTGTCTAACCGGCCAGGGAGGCCTCATACGCAACCTGACGGTCGGCGAGATCGTGGGACAGGTCTGGGAGATACGCAAGCTCATGGATGATCCGGCACGTTTGACCAATCTGGTATTCATGGGCATGGGCGAACCCTTGGCCAATTACGACCATTTGGTAACGGCCCTGCATATCCTCACCAACAGTGATTGGGGGATGAAGTTTGCATCCCGCCGCGTGACCGTCTCCACGGCCGGCCTGGCGCCACGCATACCGGATCTGGGACATGACACACGCGTCAACCTGGCGGTATCCTTCAACGCAGTGGATGACGAAAGCCGCAGCCGGCTGATGCCCATCAACCGCAAATACGCCATCGACCACCTGCTGGATGCCTGCCGGCACTACCCATTGCCCGGGGGCCGCAAGATCACGTTCGAGTATATCCTGTTCAAAGATGTGAATGATTCACCGGATCATGCCCGGAAGCTGGCGAAATTGTTGGCCCCCCTGAAAGCCAAGATCAACCTGATTCCGTTCAATCCTTATCCGGGCAGCGCCTTTGAACGACCCTCTCAAGAACGGATTGAGGCTTTTCAGAACGTCCTGATCGCCAGGCATTTCACCAGTGTGGTGCGGTACAGCAAAGGGCTGGACATCATGGCCGCATGCGGGCAGCTGCGCGGGACATTGAATCGTTGATTGTGGATGGCGGGAGGGGTTTGACGCGGCGTACGGATTGAATGGGCGGCCGGTTTTCGAACTTCAACAGCCAGGCGGCACGCACGGGGGAGGGCCGGCAGGCACTCCGCTTAACTCTCAAGCGGTTTTGACCCCGAAGGGAGTGCCTCTTCGCGACGAAGAACCAAGGGGGATTCAAGGTGCCGGTTCAACGAGTCCCCGCCCATGCGGTGCAATCGTTCATAGGCGTTTTGAATCCGCAGCTGTTCTTCCGGACTGGCGGCCACTCTCCGGGCATGGTCCAACAGCTTGTAACCGTCTTCAATATCGCCTTTGCTGCCAACGGCGAGGGCCAGCCCTACGAATGCCTCCGTGTAGGATGGGTCCAAATCCTTGGCGCGTTCGAACTCCCTGCAGGCATCCTCCCATTTTTCCTGTTCGAGCAACAGATATCCGTTGGAAACGTGTTGAGCAGGGGTATCGAGCCCCGGACGCACAAAGATGGTCTGGGGGCCGCATCCGATCAGTGCCCAAACAAGGATTCCCCAAAAACACATGGCTTTCCGCATGATGCCACCTCGAACAGTTTTTCAATCCAGAACAATGATGACCCGGCACTCTTTTAAAAAACCCAAATGTGCGGAAGCATCCCGCAGATTGGCTGCATCGGCATTGCTGATGACAATGTCGCACTTGCGCTCGGAAAGCGTGCGCAATCCTTTCACCTTGAGGGGGTTGGGGGCCACGCGGACATGCGCATACACACCATCCGACCATTGCACATATTCGCACATCCCAAATTGAACGGCATATTCGCGGCTGACGAATGCCGAACCATATACCTGTTTGCCGTTCTCATCAACCAGAAGCGGCACCATGGCCGGCTTTGCACCGATGCCCCGCGCATCCACGATCAGTCCGGTGTGAACGACCTCACCCGCAGGTATTGCAGGCTTCACCCCTGACCGGTTGGCCGAAGGCATGGCTTTTACCGGTTCAACCTGCTTGATTTCTTCCGGAAGCATGAGCTGGGCAAAACCACCCAGCAGATTGACGCGCACCGTTACTTCATACGTCCCGTTAGGAAGACTGACCTCCTGAACAACCGGCGCCGTGTCGGCCATCTGTTTCACTTTAGCGCCTATCGCCGCATTGATGGACAACGTATGGGCAACGTTTCGGGTGGCATCCATACGCACTTGTTTCAACGTGTTCAGGGCGTTTTCGCAGGCCAGTTGGTGGGCCAGCGGATTAAGCTGTTGTGACCCGGCATCCCGGACGGAAGGATTCTCCAAAGGGTAACACCCTTTGGCTTCCAGCACCCCCTTTGTCCAGTTGATGTAGCCGGTGGGCAATAATTCGACAAGATCCTTGGATGTTTCGGCCATACCAACCTGCGGACAAACCAGGGCCATCAAACACAAGCTGATCCAAAGACGCATTATAATCTGCTGTTTCTAAGTAGTTAGCTAAAGTGGTTGACCGTGTTGAGCAATATAGTGTAAGAGCTCGGGTAAGTCAACCAGTCAGAGACGGCAGCGATTCTCACTCAGTGAATGCAGGGATGGACCAAATCAAATCCTGATCATGGAACGGGTTACCGGTTATATCGGTCGAAAGACCATCGACGCATTCACCCACCTGCTGAATCTTTTCGCTTTAATCTACCGCATGCTGGCCCAACTGTACCGCCGCCCCCCAGCCGGCCGGGTGCTCATCCGCCGCATCATCATCCAGCAGCTTTATTTTACCGCCGTGCAGGCGCTTCCGGTCCTGATTCCGATCGCTTTGCTGGTCGGAAGCATGGTGATTTTTCAATTCGCCAAATTTTCCGGCCAGTATGATTTCAGCCGTGTGTCGGTATTGCTGATCGTTCGGGAAATCGGACCGATCATCACGGCTTTGCTGGTGATCTTGCGATCGGCCACAGCCGTGACCATCGAAGTCAGCTACATGCGGGTGCTCAATGAATTGGAGGCCCTGGAAATGGCTGGGCTGGATACGATACGGCTGGTATGTGTACCACGCCTGGTCGGAATCACGGCGGCCATGCTGGGGCTGTTCGTGGTATTCGATCTGGTATCCATCTTGGGGGGGTATGCCCTGATCTGGGCGTTTACAGACCTCCCCATGAGCAATTTTCTCTATCAGATCGCCAAGGCCGTCACGCCGGCCGATATCGGTGTCGGAATGATCAAAGCCATCCTGTTCGGAAACGCCATTACGGTCACATGCCTGTACCGGGGCCTCGAAATGAAACGACAGATTCCCGACGTGCCCGTGGCCACATCGCGCTCGGCCGTTGAATCTTTTTTATATTGCCTGGTCATCAACGTATTTATTTCAGTTCTCTTTTATATGTGACGATGAACTTTTTAGAATTGTCGGACTATTCATTGGCGGCGTCGGGCTCGGGTTCCGGGATTCGCGGTTTTTCTTTTTCACTCGGACCTGGAGAGGTATGCGCCATCGACAGCTTCAATCCGGATGATGCCCAAACGTTCATGCGAGCCTTGGCCACACTGGTTCGTCCAATCGAGGGGATCTATCGGTTTAAAGGCCGCACCTGCGATCTGAAAGACCCAAACGCAATGCTGAGCCTGAAGAAGCAGATCGGCTACGTCGCTCGGGACGCCGCCCTGATCAGCAATCTGACGGTCCGGCAAAACCTGCTGCTGCAACGCTGTTATTTTGAGAACCGCCTCGATATCGATCTGCACGAAGATGTGGAGGCGCTTTGCAGCACGTTTGGCATCCAGGACAAATTGGATCAGCGGCCGGCCGGATTGAACGTAATGGAAGTACAGGCGGCGATCATCGTCCGCGAGATGACCAAGAAACCGGAATTCATGATCATGGGGCAGCCTGAATCCATCGGCCATGCCAAATTCGGTTTGTTGACGCAGATCTTCAACCGGATGATCGCCGAGCGATTGCCGATTGTGCTGTTGTCATATGATCTTCGTCTGGTCCGGCGTTTTGCCAATCGCAAAATCCTCATTGCGGACGGATCGCTGAGCACCCTTTCGATCAGCGATCCCTCGGCCGTGGAATGGAACCTGACCAGAAGGTACAGGCCGGCGCGGAGAGATGAACCGCCCGGCGCCTCTATTCTCCCAAGCAGCGCTCCTGAGCCTTAGGAAGGCACGCATGCGCTGAGGACGATATCCAATGGAAATGGACTTCTCAAGAATGGAACGGATCGTGGGCGCCTTCATTGTGGGGGTGATCCTGCTGCTCATGGCCACCCTTGTGATTATCGGACGGGGGAAAGATTGGTTCGAAACCTATATCATTTATTACACGACCTTTAATGAAAGCTACAACCTGCAGGAAAATGCGTCCGTTAAACTGTTCAGGGCCGATATCGGCAAAGTGACCGGCATCGCGCTGGAAAAAAATCGCGTCCGGGTAAAGCTGGCCATCCTGGAAAAATATGCTTCGCGGATTCGCGAAGATGCCGTAGCCGAGGTCGAAAGCCCGACCCTCATCGGTTCGGAATATATCTCCATCGTTCCCGGTTCGCCGGATGCGCCTTTGCTCTCCCCGGACGGCGAAATCGCTTCGCGCGAAAAACGCTCCCTGACCGATATCCTGACCGAATTCGAAGTTGAAAAGACTGCGAAAATGCTCGTCCAGGCGATGCAGGACATCTCCCAGATCGCCGCGCATCTGAGCGACCCAAAGGGACCCTTGTGGAGCTCCTTGGACAACCTGGAGAGAGTAACCGCCGATGTACAGCAAATCACTTCCGGTCTTGAAGCCGGAAGAGGCCCGCTGGGGGTCTTGCTAAAATCCGAAGATCTTCTGCAGCGCATGACGGAAAACATCCGGCGAATTGACGTTATTCTTGAAAACATCGACACGGCCGGGGCCAGGGCGCCCCATGCCATGGCCCTGCTTGAAGAGAACCTGGTCATTTTCGGGCAGAGCGGCCAATCCATCCAGGCGAGCATGCAGCAGGTCCAGCATATTTTGGCAGACGTACACCAGGCGGCCGACGATCTTCAGGTGATCATGCAAAACGTCAAAACCGGCAGCCACCGCATGCCTCAAATCACCGCCACCTTCAAAGAGGGCATACAGGAGATCCGCCAGGGGGTCGAGCAAGTCAACCGCGTCGTGGAATCGATGCAAAGAAGCATATTGATCCGCACCCATCTGCCGCCTGAAGCATTGCCGGCCAAGACCGATGCCGGGGCAAGGCCGTAAGTTTTCTCGTTGGCCGGTTGGCCACTGCAACTTAATCGTTAACATACACCTATGAACAAGCTGCCGGCAAATGGGCAACGCGCGAACGTGCCACGAGAATTACTGCCTGCTGCCGCTCCAATTGAGCTTGGTCCGCAGGACATCAAAGAAATTGCGTTCGGGGAGAATGATCAGATTGACAGGCACATCGGCCTTGCGCACGATGATCGTATGCTGGTCATCGATGGGCAGTCCGACCTGGCCGTCGAAAGTGAGCATGATGTCCGCCGATTTTTCAGCCAATCGTAGCTCGATGGTGGCTGAATCGGGCACGATCATGGGCCGGTTGGTCAAAGTAAAGGGGCAGATGGGCGTCAGGATAATGGAGGGAACC
>QZKV01000081.1 GCA_003599575.1 Desulfobacteraceae bacterium
CTTGACCCCGCGGGTGCGGTTGCGCCAGGGCCCCGCCCTGCGCGATCTGCCGCGCGATTTGCCGATTTTCGCATTGTCCGCCGAAGGCAGGGATATTGCTTCGGTCGCGTTTCCGGCGGCTTTCGGCCTGCTGGTCGGACTGGAAGGAGAAGGACTGCCCGAGGCATGGCGCGACGCGGCCGTGCGCATCCCCATCGCCCCCGCCGTGGATTCGTTGAATGCGGCCGCCGCAGCGGCCGTGGCGCTGTATGAATGGCGCCGGAGAAAGGCTTAAAGGATGAAACATCAGCCGCGTATCACATGCTCCCGCCTAACCCCTGACAACGGCACGCAGGTCCAATAATGCTGTAAAGACAGAGTACAGTGCTGCTCCTTTTTATCACTCATCCTTTCAGCCCTCTTTGAACACTTCCAACTTATAGACGTATTTGAGCCACTGGTCGCCGAACTCGTCGTCGGCCACAATTCGTAAAGGAAAACCGTTCCTGACCGGCTTTATCTTAAAGCTCGCACATGGGGCGTTGCAGCCGTGCGCCCATTTCTTTACGGGGAATAACAACCTGCTCGATAGTGGGCGTCCATTTGCGGCCGAAGCGGCCGGCGCGCTCCAGCCCTTTTGCCAGGGTCAGTGCCAGGGCCAGGCCGGCCAGGCCGCCGGTGATAGCGCCCGCATCCGCCGGCCGGCCGGGAAGGCCGCCGGCCCAGCTTGCGCCAAGGGCTCCCATCAGCATGAAGGCGATCGGCAGTAGATAGATGACTGCTGCGCCTTTGAAGAAATTCACCGAGGCCATATGCACGCGGACCAGGTCCCCTGATCTGGCGCCGATCGGATTGGCCGCACGGCTCTCCATGCTCGGCCCGCTTCCGCAGGTGGCGCACCCCTGGGTCACAGGCTTGGTCAGGCACCCGCTGCAACCGGCGCCCTGCTGAATAGCCACCCGCGCCCAGTTTTTTGGTTCCATCTTGGTGACGATGCCGATTTGTTCAGCCATGCCGTCTATCTCCTGTTTTCATCTAAACGGTGTCGGGCTCACCGTCCGGAGGTGTCGCATATGGCCTCGTTTCAGCCTATGACAGGAAGCAACCCCCTTGGATGGCGATCCCGATTCCTGGGCAATCCGAAGGGATGCGTGCAGCCGAAATCAACCGAGGAGCGAATCGAAGCATCGAACTCCCTACAAACTAATTCCCCGGATGCTCTCACGCAAGACGGCGGCCGAATGCCGCAAGCCTTCCAGTTCGATGCCGCTCAATTGCGGCAGCAGGGCGTCGGTCAGGCCGGTCTGGCCGATAATGGACGGAATGCTCAGGCAGACCTCGTGGATACCGTAGTGGCCGTTGAGCTGGCGGCTGACCGGCAGAACGCTGCGCTGATCGTCCAAAACGGCCTCGACCAGCCGGGCGATGGCCGAACCGATGGCCGTATTGGTGTACCCTTTACGGGCGATGATCTCATAAGCCGCGTTGCGCACGCTTTCGAAAAGCCGATCCATATCCGTTTGAACGTAGGCTTTGCCCAGGATGGTATTTCCCACCAGCGGCACGCCCCCGATGCGGGCCGTGCTCCAGAGGGGCACCTCCGTGTCGCCGTGCTCCCCGAGAATGTAAGCGTGCACGGAACGCGGGTCCACGCCATAGTATTGCCCCAGCAGGGCGCGAAACCGTGCGGTGTCCAGCATGGTGCCGGTCCCGATCACCAGGCGGCTTGAGCGCCGCGTCAGGGCTTTGGTGATATAGGTCAGCACATCGACCGGATTGCTGGCAATGATCAGCACCGACTCGGGCGTGTGTTCATCCAGTTGTCCGATGATATCCCGAAACACGGCCGCATTGCGATTGAGCAGGGCCAGGCGGGTTTCCGCCGGTTTCTGGGCCACGCCGGCCGTGATGACCACCACCTGGGCGGCGGAAAGGTCGGCGTAACCGCCGGCCCGCACCGTGGTGGTTTCCACAAAGGCCTGACCGTGCATCAAATCCATGGCCTCGCCTTCGGCCCGGCGGCGATCCTTGTCAATCAGGATGATCTCGCCGGCCAGACCGCGCAGGAATACGGCGTATGCGGAGGCCATGCCCACATGGCCGGTGCCGACGATGCCGATGGTGCGTTTCTGGATCATTAAGTAAACACCCTAAGCAATCTTGGCCCGATAAAGCCGCAGGCTGTTCGAGACCACCGAAATACTGCTCAAGGCCATGGCCAGGGCCGCCAGGATGGGGTGCAGCTGGCGCAGCAGGAGGGGCAATTCGGAAAAGGGGGCCAGCGCGCCGGCGGCCACCGGAATCAGAAGAATATTGTATACAAACGCCAGAACAAGGTTCTGGTGAACGGTTGCCATGGTCTTGCGGCTGATGGCGATCGCCCGCGGGATGCCGGTCAGCCGTCCGCTTGCAAGGATCACGTCGGCGGCTTCGATGGCCACATCGGTGCCGGTGCCGATCGCGATACCGACATCGGCCTGGGCCAGCGCCGGCGCATCGTTGATGCCGTCGCCCACCATGCCCACTTTGTAGCCCTGCGATTGCAACACCTTGACCTTGGAGGATTTGTCCTCGGGACGCACTTCCGAAAAAACTTCGTCAATACCCACCTGCCGGGCAATGGCCCGGGCGGTCTGGGCATTGTCCCCGGTCAGCATCACTACTTTCATGTGCTGGCGGTGCAGCGTGGCGATGGCCTCTTGCGAATCGGGTTTGAGCGTATCGGCCACGGCGATCAATCCGGCCGCCTGACCGTCGAGGGCCAGCACCATGACCGTATGGCCGTGGGATTGCAAATCGGATACGGTCCGGGCATTCGGATGCATGCCGGCCACACCGTCATCGAACCAGCCCGGCTTGCCCACGCGCACGCGCTGCCCGGCGATGAGAGCTTCGACCCCCATGCCGCCCTGGGCCTTAAAATCCACCGGATTGTTCAAGTCGATGCCGCGTTGCCGGGCGGACTTGACGATCGCCTTGCCCAAGGGGTGCTCGGAACCCAGTTCAGCCGAAGCGGCCCATTTTAACACCTCCTCGGCGGATCCAAGCAGGCCGTTGAGCGGCACCACCTCCACGACCGCGGGTTTGCCTTGGGTAATGGTGCCTGTTTTGTCCAACACCAGGGCGTCCAGACGGGTAGTGTTTTGCAGGGCTTGCGCCTTTTTGAAGAGAATGCCTTTTTCGGCCCCTTTTCCCGTGCCGGCCATGATGGCGGTCGGAGTTGCCAAACCCAATGCGCAGGGACAGGCGATCACCAGAACGGCCACCAGGCGGATCATCGCCGGCACGACATCGCCGGTGAGGGCCCACCACACGCCGAAAGTAAGCAGCGCAATGGCGATGACTCCCGGCACGAATATGGCCGCCACACGATCGGCCAGGGCTTGGATGGGCGCTTTGCTGCCCTGGGCTTCCTGCACCAGGCGGATGATCTGGGCAAGGGCCGTTTCCCGGCCCACGCGTGTGGCCTTGAATTTGAGCAGCCCCTGACCGTTGATGGTGCCCGCGGCTACGCTATCGCCGGTTTTTTTGTCCACCGGCAGGGGTTCGCCGCTGAGCATGGATTCGTCCACCGCCGATGCGCCTTCGAGCACCATGCCGTCCACCGGAATGCGTTCGCCGGGACGCACCAACACCAGCGCACCTTGCCGCACCCGCGTCAAAGGCACCTCGATCTCCTTGCCGCCTTCAAGTATAAAAGCGGTCTTGGGCTGCAGGCCGATCAATTTCCGGATCGCGCCGCCGGTCTTGCCTTTGGTTCTGGCTTCAAGCAGTTTGCCCACCTTGATCAGGGTGATGATCACCGCCGCGGTCTCAAAGTAAACGTGGTGCCCCATTGCGGGTAAGAGCAGTACGGCCAGGGAGTAAAAATACGCCACCGAGGATCCCAGCGCGATCAGCACATCCATGTTGGCGTTGCGGTTGCGCAGGCTCTTTGCGCCGCCCACATAAAAATCCCAGCCCGTATAAAATTGAACCGGGGTGGCGAGCAGCGCGAACAGCCAATTGACCCAGGCCGCCTGGCTCCACGTGCCCAACAAAGCGAAGTCGCGCGACATGCTCAGTACAAACAGGGGGGCTGCAAACATCACCCCCACGACGAACTTGCGGGTCTGGTCGCGGATTTCCTCCCGGCGCGCGTTCAGTTCGGCATCTTCGACAGTTTCATCCGTCTCCTGAACGATGGCGCCGTAACCGGCCTTTTCGATCGCCCCCACGATCTCTTCCATGCTGACCGCACCCGGCAGGTAGTTCACGGTGGCTCTTTCGCTGGCAAAATTGACCGAGGCGCTGACCACCCCATCCACCTTTTTGTTCAGCGTGCGCTCCACCGTGGCCGCGCAGTTGGCGCACGTCATGCCGGTGATGGGGATCTCCACTTGGGCGGTCGGCACATTATAGCCGCTTTTACGCACCTGCTCGATCAGATCCTGGATCTTCAGCTGTGCAGCATCAAACGCAACCTCGGCCTGCTCACTGGCGAAATTGACGCGCGCCTGGCGGATGCCCTTCAATTTAGAAAGACTGCGCTCGATACCGGCCGCACAGTTGACACAGGTCATGCCGGTAAGCGGAAGCGAAATGTGCTGTTCGGTCATCGCGTGCACTCCATCGGCCGGACTGAGTGAGTGAGCCGGGTTAAAGGATCCATCGGCCGTGCGGCCGTTTTATCCTGTGGCAGGTTCGCCGCCCCGGGCAGCTTCGGCGGCAACGCGCATCGTTTTCATCAGCCAAAAACAAGTCGCTTGGCCGAAGGCGTCAACCACCCTACCTTAATCATTATTGAAATCTTACAAATACCGGTGCTGTCCAGCAGCCTGCCGCTAGATACTATGACAGGAGGGCGGCCGGCCGCCGGTCGCTTTGTTGAGCCGTTCCAGATACCGTCTCCAGAATCCTTTGCGTTGGTTGACCACATAATCCTGAGGCGCGGATTCGAACCGGTTTTTGCACGTGTCCGTGCAAAAATAAAGTTCTATCCCGTTATAGCATGTTTTCACTGCCTTGACCGGATCGACTTCCATTCCGCATACCGGATCGATGATGGATTGAACATCTATTTCTTGTGCCATAAGTGACCTCCTTTTGGGAACGGCGGCATCTTCATCGTCTCAAAACGCGATGCATCGCCCGAGCGCCTATTTCTGCAATTCGCGCCGTTTGCTCTCGTATTCGGCCGTATCGATTTCACCGCGGGCATAGCGCCGCTTCACTATCTCCAGGGCATCCGGTTCATTGTCAACGCCCGGCGCTGCGGTTCGGCGGTTGGACACGATGCCGGAAATCAGCAAAATCAATGCTGCCAGTACAATAAGCCAAAAAAGAATCATGACAACTCCCATGCCGCCGCCCATCATCATGCCGTACGGCATGTGCCAGCGGCCGCTTCCATAGGGGTAGGCGCCGCTCTGACCGGATAAAAACCATATGCCGGCTGCGATCAGCGCGGCGGAAATCCCGATACTGATCAAGGTTGCCGAAAATCTTCGCATCACCAGCACCTCCTTTCGTATGTATCTTCTCCCCTTTGACTTGCGACCGGTCAGCGCAAGCAAACGCCTTGTTTGCATCTATGCGCTGCCGGGTGGATGAAAGCACCCGAAGCATGTTTGTGCCTCGGGTGCTTTTGTTGCTGAAGGGCGGGCTGCCCTTCAGCCTGATCAGACGACTTGCGGGAGATGACTACCACCCGCAGCCCCTGCCGTTTGCGGCCCCGCGGCCGTAGCCAAATCCGTGCTGTACATCGCCGGGCAGGATTTTGCGGACTTCCAACCGATGCTGCACAGCCTTCTGGTCGAATTCACTTTCCAGCTGGGAGAGTTCTTTTTGAAGCTGACCGGCTTTGGCGTCGTCCGGATCGTTCTTGCTCAATTCAGTGCGCAGGGCGTACTGTTTGTCGCGCAGTTGATCGCGCAGTTTTTCCGTTTCAGAGTAAAACTTTTCCCGGGCGGCATCCAGCTTTTCCCTTTGTTCCTGAGTCAGGTTGGCGCCATATCCCCTCGGGCCGTTTCCCCAGTCGGACATCATGCCGGGCCCCATTCCATATCCGGGGCCGTGCAATCTTGCCGGCCCCATACCATAGCCCGGGCAATAGTCTGTCATGTAGCCATAACCGCCGCCCCAGCGTCCGCCATCGGCGAAGGCCACAGCGAAACCGGCCAATACCAGGACAAACCCTATGATCAAGATGTTACGAGTTGCTTTCATGCTTTTCTCCTTTCTTCCAAATATAAAAGTTAAATTGTTTTCCCTCAATAGAGCAATGCCTGTGCCATTATGGTTTAAATATAAAATTCCAAATAATTCATGGTGCTTATATGAATACCCAAGAAGAGCTGACATCAGCCCGACCAAATGATGGTTCATTTTTACCCGGTCCATACTGGTGTGCCTGGGGAAATGGTGTAATTTCGACCCATCTTCATTTGGGTCATTCAGAATGGCCGGATTCATTCCGGCCCGGCTTGACACCTGGGCCGTTCCGGTTAATGTTAGAAAATCTTCTCCCGGCAGGAAGGGATCATATGGATTTGCAGCCAAGCGATTGGGAAGATTTAAAGAAGGCCAGGCGGCTCTTCGAAAATCCAAGTATCGCCATCAAAATATCGGACATGGTGGGCGTTCCCATTGAGAAGGGATTCGAGCTTCTGCCGCGCCAGTGGGGCCAAAAAATCGGCGAGCTGACCCGGTCGGCCTTGATGAAAGCCCTGGATATGGCGATCGCCACCATCAATAGCGAGCCCGGGAATACCCCCGGCGGCAAGACATCCGATCGATGGCACAAGATTGCGGTGGCCGCCACAGGCGGCATCGGCGGGTTCTTCGGACTGGCCGCCCTGGCGGCGGAACTTCCTTTATCCACAACCATCATGCTCAGATCCATAGCGGATGTGGCCAAAAGCGAGGGCGAAGATATTCACGACAGCAATACCAGAATGGCCTGCCTGGAAGTCTTCGCCCTGGGCGGCGGCGGTCAGGAAGACAATTCCGCCGAATCGGGGTATTTTGCCATCCGGGCGGGGCTGGCCCGTTCATTGACCAAAGCGGCCGAGTATGTGACCCAGAAGGGTTTTGTTCAAGAAGGCGCCCCCGCGCTGGTCCGCTTGATCGCCCAAATCGCCGAACGATTCAGCATTCAGGTGTCCGAAAAAGCCGCGGCGCAGGCCCTGCCCGCCCTCGGAGCCGCCGGAGGCGCGCTGGTCAACACCATTTTTATCAGTCATTTCCAGGATATGGCGCGCGGCCATTTCATTGTCCGCCGGCTGGAAAGGCAGTATGGCCGGGATACTGTCCGGGAAGCCTACGAGAGCCTCTGACGATTCCGTTGGCCCGTTCCATTTCCGTACAGGCAGACGGGCAAAAGGCAAACGGTACAATCATGAACGGGTATTGGACAGGAACTCGCTGATCAAACGGTTAAACTCTCCGGGCGCTTCGGCTGTAATCGAGTGGCCGACCCCCTTGAGTTCGATATGCCGCCCGCCGCAGATGCGGGCGATCTCTTCAGCCCCTTCGGTGGTCACCAGGGGATCATCCGCACCGGTCAACACCAATACCAGGAATGGCAAGCTTTTGAGCAGGGCGCCCAATGGCGGATAGTTCTGCAGGGCTTCCAAATGGGCGCGCAGCGATTCGGTCCGGTTCCGCCGCACGAGGGTTTTGACAATGCGTTCCAATTGGCGTTCATTGGCGCGCAAATAGGTGCGGCCGAACATGTGGGGAACGGCCGCCCACACCATAGCGTCCAAGCTGTGGCGCTGAAGAATTTCATGCCAGGAACGTACGATCATTCTGGCGCGGAAAGTCGCCCGCGTGGAGATGCTGCACAATACCATGCGCGAGATCCGGTCAGGCGATTGGTCGGCCAGCGCCAATGCCACTCTGGCCCCATGGCTGATGGCCACCACGGCTGTGAGGTGAATACCCGTTTCATCCAGCAGCGCTTTCAGGTCGGATGCATGCAACTGGAGCGAGAGCGGCAGCGCCCCCAGATCGCTTTCCCCTTGCCCGCGGGCATCATAGACCAGCAAACGATACTGATGGACCAGCTCCTTGGCGGCCGGCTTCCAATACACCGTGGTCTGTAAAGTTCCGTTGACAAAGGTAATGGTGGGCCGGCCGAAGCCTTCCCCCAGCAGTTCATAGTAAATGCGGCAACCGTCCGCGGTTTTCAGGTAAGGCATGGAATGAGGTTTCAGGTTTCGAGTTTTATTCAGGTTGCTGATTTCATTTTGTTTACCGAACCCGTCACCCCCACGGCCGGCATCGCTTCACCGCACTTCAGGCCGTGGCGGCGATCAGCGCGGCGCCGATGGCGCCGGTCAGCTGGGCCTGTTGTGAAACGCGCAATTCGGTTCCCAGTTTTTCTTCCAGCGCTTTAACCACGCCGATATTTTTGGCCACCCCGCCGGTCATCATCACCGGCGCCCGCACCCCGATACGCCTGGCCATGGCGACCACCCGCGCGCCGATGGATGCATGGATGCCGGCGATGATATTGGCCCGCCGCTCGCCTTTGGCAATCAGCGAAATGATTTCCGATTCGGCGAAAACGGTACACAAACTGCTGATCGGCGCGGCTTTGTCCGCGGCCAGGGACAACTCGCCGAAGGCGTCCAGATCGACTTGCAGAGCGCGCGCCATCACCTCCAGAAAGCGGCCCGTGCCGGCGGCGCATTTATCGTTCATGGCAAAATCCTTGACTTTGCCGTTGTCCAGAACAATGGCCTTGCTGTCCTGCCCGCCGATATCGATGATGGAACGAATCTGCGGGTCGAGAAAGCAGGCCCCGGCGGCATGGCAGGTGATCTCGGTAACGACCCTGCCGGCGAAATCGAGACTGTTGCGGCCGTAGCCGGTGGCCACGATCTTTTCCACGTCGGCGGCCGTCAAGCCGGATTGCGTAAGGGCCCGCTCGAACACTTCCCGTCCGGCATGGCGGGCATTGTACCCGGTCATCATCACACAGGTGGTCAACACCTCACCATCGCGCACAATGGCGGCCTTGGCGCTGATAGACCCGACATCGATTCCGGCTGTGATCATGGTTCTCCTATCCGTTGGCCGGCCCAGGGGTGTAGAAACCCGAGCAGTCATTTCGAATAAAACTGAAGAAGGCCTCCACTCGGGACGGGGACGGGGGTTGACAACCCGCCCAGACTACAACAAAACCCCATTGCCCGCGCCCCCCGCGGGCAAACCGGCCAATGGACCAAGCGGCCCAACCTACTTGAGCATTTCGATGAACGCATCGATGCGCGTTTCAACCTGGCTTTCGGAAAAGCTGCGTTCATCCACCATGTCGGCCTCGATCATGAGGGTGGGGATGCCCAGCTTCTTCTGCACCATGCGTTGGATGTCGTACTGCCCGAAGGAGTAGGGCTTGCAGCTGCGGTTGGAGTGAAACACCACGCCGTCTGCGTCATATCTTTGGGCTATACGAATAATGTTCTCCGCCATGAGATCGGTGCCGCTGTTGAGAAAGATGCGCGCATAGCTCTCGCCCATGAATCCCAGAAAATCGCTTTGATCCGCAGAAGACATCCAGCTGGTCCAGCCGGAAGTATAGGTGTCGGCCACCAGACAGGCCGAGCGCTGCATGAATTTTTCGGACAGCCAGCGCAGCCGATACCATATGGGCAGGTTGTCCCACACCAGCCGGTACTTTTCTTCGGGCACCATGCCGATGCCCTGGGCAACGCGCTCTTTCATTTCGGCAAGCAGCATTTCATAATAGTCCACCGCGGTCTGCGTGCCCCGCAGGGTGACGATCATGGCCAGGTGAAAGAATGCGTCGAAACACGTCATGGGCGCAGGTTTGTGGATGGTGGTGTCAAGGATTTCCCGCCAGAGCTGCTGCCCGCGGATGGAGAGTTCGCCTACCACTTTCATGCGGTCGTAATCGAAACGCCGGCCGCACACTTCTTCCAGGAAGATGATGTACTCTGCGGATTGGCGTTTCACGTACCGGCGCATGTCGTCGTTGAATTCGGTATGCGTGATCGGCGTGTCCAGGATGAACAGCGGCACATTGTAGTGGCGTGCCTGGACTTCGTACCACTTGAGCACCGTGCCGCAGATGTTGTTGCAGCACACCAGCATGTCCGGCTCGGGCAGTCCGCCGATGGGCCCCCCCGCCACGACTGCGCTGGCGATATCCCCGCGCGCATAGGAGCATAGATCGCGCGCATAGCCCATCTCTTCAGCCTTTTCGCACAGCGGCACGCCCATTTTACTAGCGCCGATCATGGCCCCGTAATTCTCGGGATAAATCGGGATCACGTCCATGGCATGCAGCGGTTCCACCGGTCCGCCGCTGGTGATCCAGGCGATCTTCTTGCCCCGCTGCTCGCGGGACGTTTTGGCTTCGATGTAGTACGCGG
Organism: Desulfobacteraceae bacterium; assembly: GCA_003599575.1. Lineage (GTDB taxonomy): Bacteria > Desulfobacterota > Desulfobacteria > Desulfobacterales > Desulfosarcinaceae > Desulfatitalea. The sequence continues at coordinate 10,362 of QZKV01000081.1, forward strand.
CCATGATCTCGCGCATGCGCTTATCGGCCTTTATCTTTCTGCGTTCCTTGTCGGGATCGGCCATTTTAGCGGAAGATGTCATTGAATGCTCCCCTTCAGTGGTCGGAATGCGGATTAGTTATCATCTCCATCACGCACCCATATGAAATGACAGAATACTTCACTTTGCACTTTCTTCTTTTACAGCATCTCCATGAAGGCCTCGCAGCGCGTGCGCAGCTGCCCTTGGGAAGATAATTGATCCTCGATTTCGAACATGAGGCTGGGGATGCCCTCTTTATCCAGCATCGCTTTCATGTACGGATAATCGAAGGCATGCGGATCGCAGAACTTCAGATAAAGAAAGATGACGCCGTCGGCCCGGTTTTCCCTGGCTTTATCCAGGAGGTACTGCCCGCGCGAATAGATGCCGGCGTGCTTGGCCGGGCAAACCACCCGTTGCAGATATTTTTGGGCCAGGCCTTCAAGGGGCGCACAATTTTCATCGACCGGTCCTTCGAAATAGCGCGCGCCGGTACAAAAATCGTCCCACACCACCCGGGCGCCCGAGGCTTCCACCACCTGGTAGATGTCGGGCATGCTGCATAAACCGCCGCTGAGCACCAGCCGTTTGCCGGTAAAAGGGGGCCTTACGGCGGGGGCAAGATCGGCGATGAGCGGCTCAAGGGCGTCGGCCAGCTCCGCGCGATCCATGACCAGAGCGGCCTTGAAAACCGCGTGCAGGTCACCGCCGCCGATCGCCAGCGGATTTTGCCTGCGAATCGCATAAAGCCGTGAAAGGCTTTGGCGCACGCGGTTGCAGGTGCGGATCGCATCTGCGAGCATCGTCTCGGTGATGGTCACCTGGAGTCCTTTTTCCAGGTCCGCCTTGAACCTGGCCAGCACCGCCCGCATGTAATCCGCGGCGCTTTCGGTATTCAGCTTGACCGGCATGATGATGTCGGCGTGAAAGGCAAACCCTGCGTTCATACGCCAGATGTCCGACAGGCGTTGAATCGAGTCGCAGGTATGGGGGAACACCGCGCCCTCCAGGAAATCGAGCCGGCCGGCGAGGGCATCCTCCAGCCCGCCGCGCACGAGACTGCAACAGTAGGCCTGCAGGTAGCCGTCGGCATTGACGCTATCCGATCCGCTGCCCAAGATGCGGTAAGGCAGCGCGCCCGCGGCCGTGATCAGCTCCTGGGGCGTATAGGAACAAAAATGGCCGATCACTTTCGCGCCCTCTTGCTTGCGCCGGATGGCGTACCCGCGCGGATCAGCGTTGATCCGGCGAAACAGTTGGAAATGGTCCATGCAGGTAACTCCTCAGTGAAGTTATGGCTCCGTGGTCACCCGACCCCGGATCAAGTCTGTGGCAGGCCGGAGTCCGGTCGGGCAGTCCAGCTGTTCATAAGCGGTCATGGGTGTTGAACTTATAACACCCACTACGCGCATTTCATTACCACAATGCATGGGTGAGGGAAAGGATTCCCGGCGGGGTTCGACTTTTTGGGGCCAATCCGACGGAATGTTGATTGAAATTGGATGCGGATCGGGTTTATCTCCTTAGAATTGGATGAAACGTTGTTTTTGTTCCCTTGGTACAACCATTCGCAAATTTTAACGTCACGCGTTCACCACGGAGAACCCATAGAAACAGGAGGCATCCATGGACGCCAACGGCGGCGCGGTTATTGCGGAGGTCTTGAAGAAGCACGGCATCGGCCACTTGTTCGCCCTGTGCGGCGGGCATATTTCGCCGATCCTGGTGCAGGCCAAGCGGGCGGGCATCCATGTCGTTGATGTGCGGCACGAGGCCAGTGCCGTGTTTGCCGCCGATGCCATGGCCCGCCTGACCGGCATCCCGGGGGTGGCCGCCGTCACGGCCGGTCCCGGGGTGACCAATACCATCACGGCCTTAAAAAATGCTCAAATGGCCCAGACCCCCTTGGTCCTGCTGGGAGGCGCCGCGGCCACGGTGATCAAAGGCCGCGGGTCGCTCCAGGACATTGACCAGATCTCCCTGGTCAAATCGATCGTCAAAATCGCGGTTACGATCAACCGCAACTGCGATATCGTGCCTATCCTGGAACACGCCTTTCAGGTGGCCCAGTCGGATGTGCCCGGACCCGTATTCGTGGAATGCCCCATTGACCTGCTCTACAGTGAAGCCATGGTACGTCAGTGGTATGGGATCAAATCGGGAGCAGCGGGCCCGGAAGGCATCAAAAGCAAACTGTTTCAGTTCTACCTGGAACGCCATCTGGACCGCTTGTTCACGTGCGATTTCGATGCCATGGAGCCGATTCCGCGCGAAATCGCCACCCCGGAGTTCAAGCCCGGCAAGATCGAGACTGCCGCGCGGTTGCTGTCCCAGGCGCGCCAGCCGGTCTTGATCATCGGAAGCCAGGCCCTGCTCCAGCCCACCCAGGCCGCCAAGCTGGCGGCCGCGGTCGAGCGCATCGGTGCACCCGTTTTTCTGACCGGCATGGCGCGCGGCCTGATGGGCAAAACCCATCCCTTGCATTTGCGCCACCACCGCAAGCAGGCCCTGAAGGCCGCCGATCTCGTCCTGTTGGCCGGCATGCCGTGCGATTTTCGGCTGGATTACGGCCGTTCCTTCCATCCCAAAGTCAAGCTCGTTGCGATGAACCGCAGCAAATCCGACCTGAACCTGAACCGCAAACCCAGCCTGGCCATGCATGCCGATCCGTTCGAATCGGTGTGTGCTCTGGCCGAAGCCGTTGGTTCGCCGCCCGCGCGCTGGTCGGCCTGGATCGATACCCTGCGCCAGACCGATGCCCGGCGCGAGGATCAAATCGCCGCCATGGCCCAAACACCCACCCAAGGCGTCCATCCCATCCGCCTTTTCAGAGCATTGGATGATTTTATCGACGAGCGCAGCATTCTGGTCGCCGACGGCGGCGATTTCGTGGCCACCGCCGCCTATACACTGCATCCCCGCGGGCCCTTGCGCTGGCTGGATCCCGGCCCCTTCGGCACCCTGGGGGTAGGCGCCGGTTTTGCCATGGGCGCGCAGCTTTCCCGCAAAGAGGCCGAAGTCTGGCTGCTGTACGGCGACGGCGCGGCCGGCTACAGCCTGCAGGAGTTCGATACCTTTGTGCGTCACGGCCTGCCGGTGATCGCCGTCGTGGGCAACGATGCCGGCTGGGCGCAGATCGCCCGCGACCAGGTCAAGATCTTCGCGGATGATGTCGGCACCGTGCTGCGGTCGACCGATTACCACCGCGTGGCCGAGGGGTTCGGCGCCGAGGGCTTTGTGATCCGCGCGCAGGAGGAGATTCTGCCAACACTGCAATCCGCGCGGGCGGCGGCGCAACGAGGCGTGCCGGTACTGATCAATGTCCTGATCGGCAAAACCGATTTCCGGGAGGGATCGGTATCCATGTAATAATAAGTTGAAAGTTAAAATTCAACCGCGGGTTGGTTATACGGGCCAAGCCACAGGGCGGTGCTGAATTTTCATTGAAGACGGCTTCTCCGGTCAGGAATGCCGGTTTGCTCAGTTGGGTATGGTTCCTGCTCATCCGCCCAAAAGTGGGCTATGGAATTGGCATAGTAGCGCAGCAGCGGGATCTCCTTGTCATTGGCCGTATAGCGGCCGTCTTCGGCCGTCAACATGTGGCGCAGCTGCAGGTGACTGACCGCTTCGGCGATCATCCGGGTGAGTGTGCTGTGCGGGATTTCCAATACCGGTGCGCCACGTTGACGCATATCGAACAGCACCTGGCGGCAGCGCTGGTCAATGGCCTGGATATCCAGCCGAGCCTCGCGGGTGTTGAGAAAAACGGTAGCCACCAGGGAGAGCGGCAGAATGGGCACCACCTCGGCCACCGCGCGCATCAATGTTTTGCTCAACGCCTGCACGTGTTGGAAACGCTCCGGCCGGGGCAACCGATCGAAGCGGACGCGATGCTCGCGGCAGTAGGCCCTGGCCGACAGGGGAGCGCCGAAATTGACACAGGCATAGCCGAAACGGTGCCAGCGCTGCAACGCCATTTGGGCCAGGTTGCGGGCGATGAAGCTGCAAGTGGTACGCACTGAAAACCACCTGCTGCGCTTTTCGGCCTCGGGGGTCAAGGTGCGCAGCAGGCTGCGGTCTTCCAGGGTCCGATCGTAGTTGATGCCCACGGGAATAAAGACGATATCCCGGTCGGCGTCGGGATCAAAGCCGCGCAGCATGTAATCCAGCAGTCCCAGCTTGGGCGCGCGCATGCGGCCGTCGCGGCTCAATCCGCCTTCCAGGAAAACCGCCTGGCACACCCCTTCCCGCGAAGCCATGTGGATGTAGCGCTCCAGAACCTTGCGGTAGAGCGGGTCGCCCGAGTTGCGGCGCACAAAAAAGGCGCCCATGGCGCGGATCAGCATGTGCAGCGGCCACACCTTGGCCCATTCCCCCACGGCGTAAGACAAGGTTGTGCGTTCGGCCGCCAGAAAGGCCACCAGCACGTAATCCATGTTGGAGCGGTGGTTCATCACGAAGACGATGGTCGAGTCGGTGTCGACCTCTGCGTAGCGATCTTCCCGCAAAAGCCCCACCCGAACCCGATAGAGCATCCGCGCAGCCTTTTTGGCGATCCAGTACCCGATCCGGAAATAAAGATAGGCGTTAAAGGAGGGAACGATTTCCTTGGCATACAGCATGACCCGATTCTGAACCACCTCCTGAGGCATGTCGTGCGTATGAGCGTATTCCTGGATGACTTTCATCACCTGGGGATCGAAAACCAGCCGGTCGATCAGCACCTGGCGCTTGGTGAGCTGAAACGGACGGATCTCAATGTCCAGGCGGGTCCCGATTTCATCGAGCACCCGGTTGATACGCCGGCGCAGAAACCAGCGCGTGCTGGGAATCAGTATGCGGTCCAGCAGTCCCAGTAAAGCCAGGGCGGCGATAAAGAGAAACACCCATAATGAAATGGTGATTTGTCCACCCATACCATGTGCCTAAATATTATGACCAACTATTCGGGGTCGGGGTCGGTATCGGGGTCGCAATCGAATTCGATATCGATGCCGATTCCGACCCGAGGCCGACCAATTCACCGGCTAAACAAACCCCCCCAAAGCGGTACGTTATTGAAGACAAGACTATACGTCACTGAATTTATGCCTTCGAGCACTTAGCCGGGCGATAGCGCTTCACCGCTATGCATTTGATCTCCACACACCCGCCCTTGGGAAGGGCTTTGACCGCCACTACTGCGCGCGCCGGTTTGTGAGCGCCGAAGAAGTCCTGGTAAATACGGTTGAACTCGATAAAATCGCCCATATCGGTCAAAAAGACATCCACGGCGGCCACATCGTCCAAGCGGCATTCTCCGGCCTGCAGTATGGCCGCAAGATTGGCCAGCGCCTGGCGGGCCTGGGACCCGAGGTCGTCCCCCTTGAAGTCTCCCGTGTCCGGATCGAGGCCCAACTGCCCGCTGACAAAAACCAGTCCGCCGCCGCTGCGTCCCTGAGAATAAGGACCGATGGCCGCGGGCGCCCGATCGGTTTGAAGGGTGGTTGTGGATGGCATACTCTCCTCCTCCTCCATTTCATGATCTTTTCGAAAAAGGTTTGCTGGCGCGGCCGATAACCTCCCCGGCCGTGCACCGGTGCCATGTACCCCAATAGTATGGGCAGAATAAAACACTTCAACTCCACCACTCAACTTGCTATTTCCATACGGCATTTAAATCACCAGTCGTAGAGAATCTCATAATGGTCCGCGAATGAGGGATCGATTTGACTGTACCTGTGGGAAATGGTTTTGCCGGTCCCCGGGCCCGTGCCGGTATCTTCACGCCAGCAGCGCAGCTGAATCGCCGGTATCCATGCAGCGGCACTTTCGCTTGCACCTTGGCCCGGCTTCTGAATCCAGAGCTCCTTCTCTTCAATCACTTTCCAGACCGTGCCGGAGCGTTTATCGACGATTCGTTCTCCCACCCGGGGCAGGCCCATTTTTTCCCGCAGATCCCGAAAGCGGAAACTCACCCGCTCTCCATCGTCCAGAACCTTTTCGCCCATGATCATGATTCCAATGGCCCCGATCGGAGCGGTCAGCAGAATCGAGAGTACAGCCACCGCCAGAATGACTTCCCCGGAAGCGATTCCGGCGGCCAGCGGCACGGCGCCGATGGCCGCCTGCACCGTGGCCTTGGGAATATAGGCCACCACGCAGAAGAGTTTTTCCTTCCGGTTTAACCCGGCGCCGAAAAGCGACAGGTAGGTTCCCGCACTCCTGAAAACAAGTCCCGTCAGAATCACCAGAGTGCCTGCCAATCCCGCCTTCCAGGCCACATGGATGTTCACCTGGGCGCCCACCAGGACGAACAAAAGCAGTTCCGCGAAGATCCAGAGCTTCTTCAGCTTCTGGGAGATGAGGTGCGCGATGGGCTCCGATTTTTCGAGAATGATGAACCCGATGGCCATCACACCCAGAAGACTTGCCATGGGCACCCATGCTTGTATTTCGTGCTCGAGCCAGGTGAGCACGATGGCGGTTCCCAGGACCAGCATGGTTCGTTTCGGCGGACGCCAATCATACTTTTGAAAAAGGCGATAAAGCAGGTAGCCGGCAATGATCCCCACAAAGATCCCCAAGGTGATGGAAACGGGGACTTCCGCCAGTTTGGCCCACAGGTTCACCTCGCCCCCACCAACCATTCCGAGGAAAATGGTGAAGAGCACAATGACGAACACATCGTCCACCGAGGAGGCCGCGAGCACCAGCGTGGGAATGCCTTTCCTGGTGCCGCGGCCCTGATCCATGAAATCGATCATCAACGGCACCACCACGGCCGGAGAAACGGCGCTCAGAATGGCGCCCAGGATGGCCGCTTCCAGAAGGCCGATGCCGAGCAACCGGGGGGCTGCCAGCATGATACCGCCGATCTCAAACAGAGCGGGAACCGTGCTCATGAAAATGGCCGGACGCCCGATGCGGTTCAGGGTGTCGCGACGCAGTTCGAAGCCTGCCCGCAAAAGAATGACGATCAAGGCGATGCGGCGAAAATCCCCCGACACATTCATCATTTCCGGAGACATGAGCCCTAACAGGTAAGGTCCGACCAGGATGCCCACGAGCAGCATTCCAACGAGTCCGGGAATCCGGATTTTTTTGAAAAGATAATCGGCGGACAGGCCGAGAATAATGGTGAGAGCTATGCTGATCGCCAAACCGAACTCCTGCGGGCCGTTCATTTCCAAGGCATCCAGGGTCGCCGGATCGTGCCGGCACCGGCAAACCGGCTGGCACGTCCACCTTGCCCTGCATGTGGGGAAGCGTGTTTCGCCCTCCCGGGGCGCTCAAGCAACAACCCCGCCCAATTCGTAGTACGGATTGTTATGGTATGCAAAAGAAAACCCCACCGGCCATGCTGGTGGGTCAGGGATCGGTGCTGCGACGCCTTATCGGTTGGGTAGGGAGCTATCCCGAAACGTCCGGGCGGTTCAGGCAGACTTCTTGGCCGATTTTTTTTCTTGTAGCAAAGCGGTTCCCGGGGTGTCAATTCAGAACCCGGCAGCAAGCATGTCTATTGATGCCGGCAAGCCTTTTCGATCAGGACCCCGGGTCATGATTTTCACGGCACGTGCAAGCCCCAGCTGCTCAGACGAATTCTTTTGAACTTGACAGAACCGTCTTCCCATGGAAAGGGTCAAGGCCATGCCGCGCCGGATGATTGATCGCTGATATCGGCGTTCTGGCGATGACAGTTTGAGAATAGCAGCAGATCAGAATGGAAGTCGCCGGTCCATTCTTTCAAGCCAGGCATGAGCAGGACCTCGAGCATGGTGCAGCGCAATCAGAATTTCTGGGGCACCGCGGTGGGACGACGGCTTCATCGGATCGCAGGGATCATGCTGATCGGCATCCTTCTGCCGGCTTGCGCGGGCAGCCCGCCGCCGTCGGTCTCCATGCCGGAGGATATCCGCGAAACCACCTATTATGCCCGCAAAGCGGTGAAGCTCTTCCGAAAAGGATGTTATGCCGGCGCCCTGGACTATTTTCAGGACGCCCATGAACGGTATGCGGCCGCCGACCAGCTGGAAGGGGTGGCCCACAGTCTTAATGGAATTGCCGACATCTATCATCGCTGGGGAGAAATACAAAGCGCCGTTAAGGTCTACGACGATGTCATCGAAATCTATCAAAGCTTAGATGATTCGCAGGGGGTCATCCAGGTTCTGTGCAACAAATCGGCGGCATTGATCGCCTTGGATCGCTTGGAAACCGCAGCCGAAATATTACGGCAGGCCGATGCTCTGGATCGCAGCGGTAACCAAACGCCCATACGGCTGAGAACCCGTGCTTTGCTGTCGATCAGGAAAAATGAACCACAACTTGCCCGGGAACAATTGGATCAGGCTCTGGCCGCGGCCGAGGCGGATCAGCCCATGCAGAGCAGTATTTTTTATGCCAAGGGGCATGTCGAACTGACGGCGGATCGACCGGCTCAGGCCAAGGTGTTTTTCGGGCAGGCCCTGCATCTGGATCGCGCGGCGGGCGCGTATCACGATATCGCCCGGGATCTACAAAGTCTGGGAACCTGTCATGCACGGCTCGGAGATCATCGCCAGGCGCTGAATCATTTCAAGCGCAGTGCCAAAATTTTCGCCCTGCTCAAGGACCAGCGCCGTGCAACAGAAGTCATTGAGCAACTGGAAAAAAGCGCCCGGCGGGCCGGCGCCGATATCCAGACCACCCTGCAATGGATCCATCAGTGGATGCTGAATCCCAACGATGGGCAAATCTGCGATTGAAGTTCCAGTTGTATGCAATAATGAGAGATTGGGCTCCTGATCTTGGCGCTGAGGTGTTCGCGGGATCTATTGAATCCCCAAAAAGGGAAACGGCTAAGTGAAGGGGATCCACTTAGCCGTTAAGGAGGAGAACAGATGAAAAAACTATTGGTTTGGCGATTTCATAAGATGCAATGATCTTGCCAATTTTATCTAATTTTTTTATGAGGCTCTAAAATAACAGATTGAGTCTTAATTTCAATAAGTTAACGATTGTAAGAGGTTTTGCAGCAAAAGCGGCCGATGCCCTAGCTCGGGGCGGATCGTTCAAAATTTTGAACCCTCTAGAGTCGAATTGTATATAACTAACTGAATATAAAAGTTTTTTTAGCTGAAGGCGGGTTTATAATTTTGAACTGGTTTAAAAGGATATGAAATAAATTCGTCATAGGTAGCCAGTTTTTCCCTTTTTCGGGTTCAAATCTATGAACGCAATTACCCAATCCCGTCATCTATCTTCTGCATCGATAAAGCAAATTCAGTTTATCCCTAATCCGCCCCTTGCCCTTGTTCCCCTTTCCGGGACGACGGCAGGATCGGTTCGATCAGTTTAAAGGGCGTTTCCAGGGTCCTTTCCATGATGCCCAGCAGGCGCGAGCCGACCGCTTTAGGGGAAAGAGGGGTCACATTGGGATTGGTCAACGGACCGCGTACCCCCACGGGTACGGCCACCAGGGTTCCTCCGAGAATTCTGCCCACAATAGGGATCCGTTTGATGACAGCATCAATTGTGGTCAATGGCGAAACCAGCACCGTGAGATCCAGTTTACGGGTCAGCATATTGATTTTTCCCTCGGCGGCCATATTCAAGCCATCGGATGTCACTTGGGCTTCATTCAGTTCGATGCGGCCGTCCTTGAATTCAAGTTCCGATGTAAAGCGTTTGAACTTGAAATCTCTCGCGCGCAGGTTGGGAAAGTCGCCCGTGATCAGATTGTTGATATGCAGAAAAGAGAGCAGATTTGAAAAAATACCGACCTCTCCGGCATTGAACACTCTGCCATCCACAGCATTCAAGCGGACCACGCCCTTGAGATTGCGTGTCAGCACTTCGGCTGTGGTGCCTTGGGTAAACAATTTGCCGCTGACTTCATAGGACCCTTCGATGCGTTCGGTGGAGGGGGCGCCGGTCAGGCAGCCGGTTACAAACTGCAGCGGTTGACCCGCGGCCTGCGGGACAAGTTCCAACCTCAGCTCCCCAGGCGTCCAGCGCGCACTTCCCCGCGCGGAGATGCCGCACAGATCGGCATCGCTGATCTGTATGTCGGCATGATCGTTTTGAAGGGTCAGAACGGCCAGCAACGATTCTAAAGCATAGTGATTATAGATCAGGCGCGTTATGCCCATGTCGACGCGGGCGGTCCAGCCGGTCATGGCGGGCCGGCTTTCCTGAGGAGGCATCTGATCTTCCCCCGCCGGGGTCTTGAAGGTTTCCACCAACCGGCCCAAATCCAAAGTATCCGCGGAAAGCGCTACATCCAGCGCGAGCCCCTGGGCGTCGAAAACGGCTACTCCGGTGATGGAAGCGCGCTGTTCATCCACAGTGACATCCAACCGGCGGATCTCCAGGAGCTCCTGGCGCGCTCCCAAATCGAATTGGCGGATGTGCAGATGCCTCCAGGGCGGAAAAGGCAGGATCAGGTTTCGGCCCATAAGAGAGCCGTCCAGACGGGTGCCCGCGGGCTGGTCCACTGGAATACGGGCTGAAAAATCACCTTCGATCAGCTCCGCGTAAACAGAATCATTGCGCAATAACTTGACCAGTGTGGCATTTGCCAAACTGCCGCGGTAACCCAATTCCCATATCTTTCGGGCGCGGTCGTAGCGCAGAGCCATGCGGGCATCGGAGAGTTCATCCCTTATGGTCAACTCTTGAAGGTTCAAGCCCTCCTGGCCTGAGGTCAAAGCACAGCCCAGTTTAAGTTCGCCGGGCAATATGAAAACGCCCTGCAGCCGGGTTTCGGTCCGCGGTTGCCAGAAAAGTTCGGCCTTCTCGACAGCTATGGGCGCGCGCACTTTCAGTTCGGCCGGGACCTCGAGCCACTGCTGCAGCCACACGGCGGCCTCATCCCCAATCACGCCCTTTGCCGCAAGGCTCGCCCGCGGCCGGTCCTCGCGATAGGCGGAAATGGTTCCACTTGCCTTAATGTCGCTGTCGAGCATGCGAATGCGCATATCGGCAAAAGATAGCCGCTCCGTCAGGACCTCAAACGTTCCTTGAGGGATCGACAGCACGGACGGCAGTCTGGAGGTGCGGATGGTCAGGTCGTCCACATTTCCGGACGAGGTAAAACGCCATCGGCGGAGATCGCCGAGCGGACCGTCCAGACGGCTGTCCGTCAGCGCGAGCCGCCCGCCGACGGCCTCGATATCGTTGAAGCGCTCCTTAAAAGCCGCAAATCCGACCAGCCAGGGATACAGTTGGTCCCAGCCGAACCGGGTGGCGGCGGCGCGGATATCGATTTTCGGTTGCGCGCGCCAGGTCATCCCACCGCTCAGCCCATCGATGGCGCTACGGCTCATGCGCACATTGGCCTCTTTCAGTACGATGCCGTCGCGGGTAAGGGACAATCCGCGGCCCAAGGCGGCCAGCGGATATGGCAACCGGTCATACTCGGCCGTGAAAGAAAAATCGGATGCCGCCACCTTTATCTCCAAATCGTCCAAGGGGCCGGAGATGGAGAGACGCCCGGCGGCGCGGCCTTGGATGGATTGGATGCGGGCCAATTCAGCCCGGAAGGGGCGATTACGGACCACCTTATTCAAAACCGGCGGCAGTTGGGCCAAATCGGCCGTCAAATCGAGATCCAATTCGAGAAAACGGTCTTCCTCACGCAGCCCGAGCCTCAAAGTGCCATTATGACCTCGGCTTTCGCCCAGCTGCGCCCCGGCGTGTTGCGCCGCCAGGACCCCCTCGGAAAGCTGCCAATCACCGCTGACCTTCGTCAGATTCAGGTCTATGCCCGGTATGACGATATGTACGCCGGAGGCCTTGCCGGATAGCCGCAATCGATGCAATTGCGCCAACTCCGCCAGAGAATCCCCCGCGGTGTCCAGCGCCAGCGAAACCAGCTGACCGCCTTGAATCACCCGCAAAAGGAGATTCGTCTCAGCCGCATCGCCCGCCAGAAGTTTGACCGCCTGCAGCAATGCCGTTACATCGCTGTCCTGCGCTTGCAAGCTCAGTTGCAGCGGGGCGGCTTCTCGATCGCCCTGCCGCTGCCAGGTCATCGCGGTGCTCAGGTTCAGTCGGGGTTGCTCCAGTTGCAGCCGATTCACCTCGAGATGCAGGCGTTCCTGCGTCAGGTTCGCAGCGCCCTTGACCAGCAGCTTGCGACCGGCCGCCGCTGCACCGCCGCGGGTCAGTGTGATTTCCGGTGCCGTGCTGCTGAAGGCGATCTCCAAAACCTGCCCTCTCCGGCTTTGTACGCTCAGCTGCAGATCGACGGCAGCCTGGATCATGGGGTCAGGGCGGCCTGATCGCAGGGCGGATTCCCATTTGGCGCTTTGGGCGCCCTTCACCTCCAATTGGATTGCGCCGATCAGGGAAGCGGTATCCACGGAAGCTTCGAGATGGAAATGCTCGGCCCAGTCGGAATTTCCTTTCAATTCCGCCCGCAGCGCGCTTCCATTCTTTTCGATCAGCGCAGACAAGCTACGGACCTGCGCCGCCGCTTGACCTTCATGCACGAAGGTGATCTGGCCTTTGCTGAGCAGAATGCTGAGATGATCGGGGAACCGCGCCGCAAGGGCGGGCAGCCCGGAGAGGTCCGGTAGTTTCGGCTTGCCGGTGCCGGCATCCGGCGCTGAGGGGCTGGCCGGCCAATGGACCGTGGCGACCGGCACCACGACACGGACCTGGTCGATATCCACGCGGCCGCGCAGCAGCGCCAAAACCCTGGGGTAGACGGCGACGGTTTCCGCGCTGAGGTTCAAACGGCTCGGGAGATCATATTGAACCTGATTGAGCGCGAGACCCGGCAGCGGCAGAAGCTGGGGCTTGAGGTGGCCGAATCGCAACCCGCCGGGAACCGCCTGATTGAGATACAGCGCTATTATTTCTTTCAACGGTCTGGTGTTTAGCGCCAAGGGCAAGAGAAAGTGCAGCACGGCCAGTAGGAGCACCAGCGCCGCAATCCCCCACAAGCTCCAGCGTGCTATTTTCTTTAATAGACGCATCGACCGATTTTCTTTGCAGCGCGACGGCCGGGCCTTCGGGTGTTCAAGCGACCGCTTCGCAGCAGGCCGGCTGGCACATTTTTTTAAGGTTTCCCACTTTCAACTCGCCCGCTTGAGCATCGCTGCCAATACAAACCCAAGCCGTTAAAAGAAATTATTCTTGAGGCCAAAGCTCATTGACCCTCTCATCGGCCAGGTAACAAAAACGGTCCCATTCAAATTGGCGGCCGGAAATCGGGCAACGCAGCTTGACCTTGGCCTCACTGACGCCGATCACTTCCCAATCGCCGTGGCGTTTGCCGCCTTCGATGCGGATCCTTTGTCCCTCCTGAAAAGGAAAGGGCTTGAATATGGTGACATTGAATCTTTGCATGGGAAACTCCTTTCCGTTCGCCCGTCGCCATCCCTTCGCCGAATGGGAATTCGCGTTGTTTAAATCGGTTGCAAACGCAAACATAGGGCAACTCGAAAACCATGACAAACTGAAAGTTTGGTGAATTCGAAAAGGGTACCTTACCACAGAGTGGTGAACTTAATACCTTGCGAGCCCATCAAGTTAAATCACAGCATGAGATAGCGCAACAACACGAAATAGGCCACAGCGGCTACGAACATCACGGTCAGGGGAATGCGCATGTGCCGGTAGACCGGCGCCAATGTGGTTTTAAAATATTGGTTGGACATCAGCAGGCAAAGGTGCAGGGGTGATACCAGCACCCCAAGGAATCCGCTGGTTAAAGCCAGCATCAGGTAGGGCAGCATCAGCGTTTGTTGATCGAAAGCCTGCACAAGGGAGATCAGGATGGGGAAGGTGGTGCCCACAAACGCGATGGTGATCCCCACCACGCTGCCCACCAGAAAAGGCAGCAGGATGGCCATGGGGATCAAGGGGATATGCCACCGGATCATCTCCCGGCTGACCAGATCAACCGCTCGGCTGTCCTCCATAATGCCCTTAAAAACAAGGATCGCAGCAATCATATACACCATCTTGAGCAAGGCGCGATCCCACAGGACGGCCCCTCGCTCTGTCCAGGGCATCTGATTGCGGCGCCACACCCAAAAAATAGCCGCGAGCAGCGCCAGAATCAGCCCGAGCTCCTTGGCGACGGCATGGATTATGTCGATTGGGACGGCGCCAAGCAGCACGCCGAAGGCCAATCCCATCACGATCACGCCCGCAATGGGGGCCAGTTCTTTCAAAAAAGGAGCCAACGCCCCGCGCACCCCCGCCGGCTCCAGCCGGACCACGGAGCCGCGCAAAGGCCAGAACCCTGCGCCGACCGCCACTACGGTCATGGGTGCCGTAAACAGCACCAGGTGCCACACATCAATCCCCGCCAGGGCGGTGGTCAGGAGGATGCCGGGGTACAACGGCCACCAATACTCCCATATATGACGAAACCAGTAGTTGATGTAACTCAATTGTGAAACATTCAGGGGATGGCCGCTTCCCAGGTTTTTGACCATGGGAGCGGAAAATATGGCGCCTCCCGGCATGGGCAGCAATCCGATCAGGGCCGGAAAGATCACCAGGCTGACTTTGGGCCGGCTGACCAAGCCTTTGAAACCTTCCAGCAGGCGGGCCATTTGACCTGTTTTCTCCAGGCTATGACTGAATACCAGGATCAGCGAGACCACTACGGCCAGGCTGACGGTTTGGGGATGAATCAGGGCGCTTGCGGCCGAGCGGATGATGGCGATCGGCCCCAAACCGAACACCCACCCGAGCACCGCCGCTCCCGCCAGAAAAACACTACCCAGCGACCAGCCCCGCCGGATGCCCGGCACCATGATCCCAAATACCAGCAGAATGCGCACGATAGCGGGTATGTCCGCTGTCCATGAGATGAGTGGGTCCACTACAGGTTCCTCAATCAATTCATTAGGGCAGTTCGAGATCGAAATTTCGAAATGCGCAATTTAAAACCGATTCTAAATACCGATGCTCTCTAAACTCTCTAAACTCAAGTCGATTCTTCCCGGCTGGCGGTTGCCTGCTGCGTTCTAACGGGATTGATGGTTCGTGCGCGCCCCGCAATCGCCACCCATTCGTCGCGTTCTGCAATTTCCAGCACCTGCAACCCGCAGGCCGTCATTTTACGGGCCACTTTGTCGCGGTGAGGGTGAATGATGCCGGAGCAGATGAAAATGCCGCCCGGTTTGAGCACGCCGGTCGCCTGATCGAGCAACTCGACAATCACATCGGCCAGGATGTTGGCCACTATCAGATCATGGCTACCGGAGAGCATGTCGATCAAATGGCCGCAGACCAAGTCAAAGCGCTGCGGGGCGATCCGGTTTTGGATAAGATTGCCGCGGGCGATCGAAAGGGCCAAGGGATCCAGATCCACCCCGGTCAGCCGGGCAGCCCCCAACTTGGCCGCGGCAATCAGCAAAATACCGGAGCCGGTGCCCACATCCAGCACGGTTTGCCCCATTTTTAAATATTTTTCCAGCAGCTGAACACATAAAATGGTGGTCGGATGGGTGCCTGTGCCGAAGGCCATGCCGGGATCGATTTCGATCACCTGCTGGTGCGGTTTCGGCGCATAGTCCCGCCAGGTGGGCTTAACCACCAGGTTCGGCGTAATCGCTGCGGGGTAGAAAAAGGCTTTCCACGATTCGGCCCAATCCTGCTCATCGATGCCTTGGTATCGGATTGTGTACTGCAGCGATTGTCTCTGCGCCATTTCGGCCAGGGCGCTTTCCAAGCGGCGGCAGCGGTTTTCGAGGCGCTCATCGGCCGGGAAATAACCGGTTACAGCCGGCATTTCAGGTAAACCGACCGCGTCGTCCCCCCATCCTTCGGCCGGTTCCAGATGCGGATCATCCAACACCACGCCATTGGTGCCCAGGTCTTGAAAAACCTCGCTGACGAGCTCCGCTGCCAGATTTTCATCTTCAGCGCTGAAAGCGACTTTAATTTCGATCCACTGCACCCGGATTCCCTTCGAAGCGGCTTTTTTGAGTTGGGGGCTCGTCCGTCCGCTTGGCCTTTTAGAAAATTGCCATCAACGAAAAGGCGATCTGAAAATAGATGGCGATGCCCAGCGCATCCATGATGGTGGCGATAAAAGGCCCGGCCGTCAGGGCCGGATCGAGCTTCAACTTTTTCAGGGCCAGGGGCATCAGCGCACCGAGCAAGTTGGCCGCCAAGAGCGTGGCCAGCAGCGCGGCGGCCACAATGCAGGCCAGCATGATATCCTGGTCCTGCAAGAAGACCCTGAAGTAGGCCATTGATCCCAAGGCGCCGCCCAGCAGCAATCCCATGACCAATTCGCGCCGGAACACACGTCCCATGTCTTTGAGGGAGATCTCTCCCAGGGCCATGCCGCGTACGATCATGGTGGCTGATTGAGTTCCGGCATTGCCGCAGGTACCCATGACCATGGGTATAAAGAAAGCCAACGACATCATCTGGTTCAAAACGGCCGCGTTCCATTCCATGATGGTGGTGGACAGCAACGATGTAAACAGCAGTACCGCCAGCCAAATGAAGCGGCTCCAGAAAAGTCTCGGCAGGGGCCGCTTGAAATATTCTTCATCAAAGGGCAAAACGGCCGAAATGCGTTGAAAGTCTTCGGTGCTTTCGGCTTCGATGATGTCGATGACGTCATCGACGGTGATAATGCCCAACAGCCGCTTGTCTTTATCCACCACCGGCACAGCCAGCAGGTCGTACTTGGAAAACACGCCCGCGACTTTTTCAATATCCATCTCATGCGGCACGCTGATCAGGTTGGTTTCCATTATGGCATCCAGACCGGCGCTCGGTTTGGACATGATCAAATCGCGCAAGGAGATGATGCCGAGCAGGTGCCGCTCCGAATCGGTGATATAAATATAATAAATGGTTTCCTTGTTGGGCGCCTGCAGCCGCAGTTTCTCCAGGGCCGTCGAAACCGTCAGGTTCTGGGCCAACATGGCGTATTCGGTGGTCATCACGGCGCCGGCCGTACCCTCTTCGTATTGCCACAGTTTTCGGATGGCATTGCGTTCGGCTTGGGCGATAAGCGGCATGATGGCCTCGCGCACGTCGTCATCCACCGCCTTGAGCAAGTCAACGCGGTCATCGGGTTCCATGTTCTCGACGAACCGGAGCATGGTCTGCGCGTTGCCCTCTTCCAGGCAGGTCTGCTGCATTTCGATGGAGAGCTGGGCAAAGGCTTCCACGGCCTTGTGGTTGCCGATTTGGCTTAGAATTTCAACCAGCTGGGAGGGTTGGGCGTCGCTTTCCTCCAGCGCTTCAGCGATGTCGGAAGGGTGTTGATTGCGAAGAGCGACGATCTCTTCTCTGTGCACCTGCGGGTCAATTGAATTCAGCAAGTGATTGATGTTGAGCGCAAGCGTCATGGTGCGCCTCCTGAAACGTTGCCGGGCCAACGGCCCGCGGACGTTCAGGAGTGCGCTTTAGACAGAGCGCACCCGTGCGCTCGCAGAAAGGGCATTCCTATGTCGGGGCCGAAAGGCTTTGGACCGGTGTAATTTGTTTCGACTAGGGGGTTGCGAATCGCAACTACCACCAGAGTCCTTTTCGTCCATTGGGTTCCTCTTCAATTCAAGGTGCCCGACTGGCGGGGCACCAGCCATTTTTTTCAGCGAACGGACGCTAATGCAAAGGTCCTGAAAAAGCAAGTTCCTTTTTCGATTTATTAAGTGTCTCCAAACCAGCAATCGGGCTCACAGTCCAGGGCGACAAGGGTGTTCACCCGCAGGGACACCGGTATTTTGAGGAGCGAACATCACTCACCAGCCCAAGATTTGGTGTCCGCGGAGAGGTTTTGACCCCACTCTAATCATTGTATTTGAATTCGGGCACCTCTTTGATGGCAAACCCCCTGAACCGGAAATCATCCACTTCTTTATCCATCCGGTTCTTGGCAATGCCTTCGGTTTTGTACGCCACCCGTGCGCTGACGGTCAGGTCGGCGCTTTTCACATCCACTTTCTGGCCCAGATACTTTTGAAAAGCCGTTTCCATTTTAATCGATGTGGCCGTGTCGGCGACATACTCTTCGGTGTTGTAGCTGACCCCTTTGGTTTTGGCGGTGAAAACAGGCGTGTGGTAGACGGCCAGGTCCCGATAGGAGTAGGCTATGATGTAATTGTAGCAGGTCTCCTTGGCCCAGCACAGAGGCGTGGATATTGTCACTGAAGTCAGAATGAGCAGCAGCCATATACCTTTTGCTTTCATACGTGCACCTCCCGTCGCATCGCATCTTCCGTTCATTGAGTGCCGCTTCAAGTGCGGAGTCCCGTTCTCGTCGTCCATCCAGAACCACCCCGGGCGCTGACGGCCGCATTGCCAGTACGATACGGCAATCCGGCCAAATGGGTCAAGACAAACCCTGAAACGTTTCCTTGGGCGGGTTGAAATAGCCGTAACGCATTTTCGGGAAATGTTGCCGCACCTGATGCAAAAGGCGTCGCATGCCTATGGGCGGGCGGTGATCGGCCGCCTGGCGCATGGCAGCCAAATAGCGCCGCGGATCGAAATTCAGATTGCGCCATTGAATCATATGAATGGGGTGGGAACCCAGAAAAGCCAACAACGCCTCGCATTCCTCGGGCGTATCGCTGAATCCGGGGCAATGCAGGTAATTGATCGCCACGTGCGCTCCGCGGGCCAGGGCCCTATCGATCGATTCCACCACATCCTCGAAATGATAGCCCCTGGGCCGGAAATAGGCGCTGTAGCAGGGTTCGCGCACGCTGTTCATGCTGATGCGCACGCTGTCCAGTCCCGCATCGATCAGTTGCGCCAGGACGGCCGGCATGCTGCCATTGGTGTTCATGTTGATGGTTCCCCGGTCGGTCCCGGCCCGGATCAATTGAATGGCCGCCCGGATCGTTTCAGCTGCCAGCAGGGGATCGCCTTCACATCCCTGACCGAAACTGACGACTGCGTTCTCAACGCCGCGGATGTGGGCCAGCGCAACGCCGGCCACCTCCTGCGGCGTGGGCGTAAAGGCAATGCGATTCTGGCTGCTGGGCATGCATCCCTCCGGCTGCAGGGAGATGCACCCCAGGCAACGGGCATTGCAGGCGGACGAAGTCGGCAAAGGCGCCTCATAACGGCCCAGGAAAAAATTCTTGCCCGCCGGGCAACCGTAGGTCAGCGCGCATGTTTCCAGATGGGCGCGCAACCGGTTGTCCGGCAGCAGCCGCCGCAACCGATGAACGCCTGTTTTGATTCCGGCCAACGGCATTTGCCGCAAATCCTGGCGCGGCTCGGCATCCACCTGGATCACCGCCGAACGAAATTTGCCGCGCTGCCAGCCCACCGCGCCGTATGAAAAAAGAGGCAGGTGGCCGGCCTGGGGCCGTTCCTCGTAAGCGCTGGTGTAGGCGATCACATAGCCGGGCGAATTGAACGCGGCCACCGGGAAAATGGCTTGGCCAGGCAGGTATGGGTTTTCCGGCACGGCCGTGATCCGCCCGCGCCCGATCTCATAGAGCAGGGGGACCCGATCGGGCAGGTACATCAGTTCGCTGCCGTGCGGCAGAAGGCTGGTTTCCGCGACCGTCAAAGGCGCAAGCGCCGCTCCGTCGCTGCCGACCGCGGCATAGCCGGACAGATCGAAGATTTCACCGGCCGCGTTGGCCACCAGGGCGGCAATCAGGGGAGAAGAGGTTTCACTTTTTCTTTTAGCACACATAGGTATCGGGTTTGTTGGGTTTGTTGGGTTTATTGGGTTTGTTGGGGAAACCCCCTTCTTCTGAGATCCAAGAAATCCACCGGTCAGGCACCGGGCCTACGATTGCGGCGCTTTTTCAATTTCGAACCATATTGATGCAGTGGCGCAAGTCGGCCGGGATCGACGCCCAACAGACATCCGCCGGCGATCAAATGGTTGATCAGTGTCAGGCGCCCGATGCCTACGGCCTGCCAGCGGCGGCCCGACGTCACGGCCGCACCCGGCGTCAGCTCGATCCTTCCCAGGCGGGCCAGTTTGCGGACCAGAAGAAGATCCTCGGCGAACGGCACGTCCGGAAAACCGCCCACCCGGTCGAACAATGCCTTGCGCATGAAAAAAGCCTGGTCGCCGTAAGGCAGGTGCAGCAGAACGGAACGGGCATGCACCCCCCATTCGACCCACCGCATGGCCCAATGCTTATAGTCGGTTTTAAACCGGAACGCGCCCAAGGCCACTTTCGGGTCCATGAGCCGTTCAAATACCTGGGCACTGAAATCGCCGGGCAACCGGGTATCGGCGTGCAAAAAAAGCAACACCTTGCCGGCGGATTGGGCGGCGCCGGCGTTTTGCTGCCGGGCACGCCCGCGCGGTGCGCCAATGACGGTGGCACCGGCTTGCCTGGCCGCTTGTGATGTACCGTCCCGGCTGCCGCCGTCGACCACGATGGTTTCGATATCGGGTGCGCGCAGCTTTGCAATGAGGGGGGCGATCCGCTCGGCCTCGTTCAAGACGGGGATGACGACCGTCAGGTAGGGACGTTGCACGGCTTGTTGCGGAAGCCAGCGGCGCACATCGGCTTCGGTATCGATATCGCGAAGCGGTTTCAGGAGCGCCGTTGACAGCCCGTGGCGTTTGGCCGCGCCGATTGTTTGCGCCAACACATGGGGCGTTGCCCAATCGATCCCGTGAAAAACGGGCGCCGGCCGCCGGCAGCCAATCAGCCAGTATCCGCCGTCCTCGCTTGGACCCAGGACCAGGTCATGGCCGGCAAGCGCTTCGAAAGCATCCACCATGTGCTTGGGCGTGACTTCCGGCACATCCGCCCCCACCAGCACCACCTGCCGGGCGCCCTGGTCAAAAGCGCCTTGGATCACGTGCTGCATGCGCCGGCCCAGATCGCCGGGTGGTTGCTCGTAGAGTTGAATCCGGGCGCCGTTCAGCCACCGGCGGACCTGCTCGCGGGTACCGCCGGTATAGGCGACATCCACTGGCGCCTGGTAGGAGCGCAGCAGCACGGCCAGCGTTTGTTCGCTCAACTGCCGCTGCAGCTCGGCCGCCCCCAACGGGCCCAGAACCGGAATCAAGCGGGTTTTGGTGCGTCCCGGTACGGGGTAGCGCGTGAACATTATCAAGCGGCGCTCGATGGGGGGTGTTGACATGGCTGCAGGGGCATCCTTGGCCGTAAAGTGAGAAGTTTCTGATGTTTATCAGAAACAGGGTTGAGTGTTAAGCCTTAAGTGTGGATGATCAAATTCAGCGTGAACCTCGGGTGGCGGAATTTTCGAGTATCCTACACGTTCTATTTTGGCCAACCAAAGCGTTGCATCCATTTGGATGGCGCCCCAATGAGCCCCGTATGCACGGCCCCGTCAAAGTTAATCGGGCACACCGATCAGGCGTAAGACGCCAAGGCCAAGTCTTGAACAAGCGCGCAGAGCGGGCGCGATGTAGCGTGCGC
>QZKV01000078.1 GCA_003599575.1 Desulfobacteraceae bacterium
TTTCATCGGATCATCCTTTACCAGAGCTGTGTCTGAGGGGGGTCAATTTTAGGTTATCGTTTTGCCCTTTCGGGGGTCAATTTTAGGTTATCGAAACTACCCTGTTATCAAAGCTGCAACTAGATTATTTCGAGTCCCTTACTAACCTGAAAATCGATCCTCATAAAACTGCACTATCTGAAGAAGAGGCTATGCTTATTCATTCAGACAATTCCGCTTTTATTGCAACAACCGCGTATTTGAATAATATTGAAAACATCTGTGCTGCTGTAGAAATCGGATCAGTCGATGAGGATTGTGCATATGCGGTTCATGCAAATGGTGTTCTTCGAAGTTATTATAAATTCAAAACCTTTATAGATTATTTACGCAAAAAGCTCAGCGATGATGAAATATATATCGAAATCGAGAAGGTGGCCTGTAAATGGGGAGAAATGGATTCCTGCACCATTAAAAAAAGAGAAAAAATGAAAAAACCTGAACCCTCGAAAAAGGGTGCCCAAAAGAAAGTTTAACATAACCTTTGGTTGGTGAGGGACCGCTGGGAACCGCGGCCCCACAACCAAGCGTTCGGTTTTTAATGCTATGAAAGACGTAAAGTTAGAAATAGAGCATGAACGGGAATTCAAACCATATGTTGAATTATCCCGCGCAAATAGAATCATTTTGGATAATGCCAGACAAAAACGCGATGGTTGGCTTTATGAATGCATGAGTTCTATCCTTATTTCGGCTTTCCAATTCGAAGGCCTCATAAATCAAATCGGCTATATTGTAATTCCATATTGGGAAGAGATTGAGAGAATCTCGCGGAAAGGAAAGCTTAAGATGATATGCTCTGTGTTGCAAATTTCTATCAATCCAAGTGAACGTCCTTTTCAGAGTATTTTTGAACTTTTTTCATTTCGAGACCAGCTTGCTCATCCGAAACCAATGATTTTAAGGGAAAAGAAATTCTGCAAACAGGAAAACATCGAGAACGCTCGAAGAGTTTGGCCAAAAACCAAATGGGAGAAGATGTGCAGCATTGAATTTGCTGAGAGATGCTCTGAAGATATACGGCAACTTGGAAAAGCTTTATGTGAGAAGTCTCAAATTGATTGGGATGATTTTATAAGCACTGGCTGTCTGTATTCAATTGGTCCTTATATTCAAGAATAAGATACCGAACGACTGTTTGCACCGGATGCTGATAGCTCGTCGCGCCCGGTGAAACAATCGTTTGCTTACGGCAAAGTTTACCATTGACGTCATAACGTTATGGCACTATAATGTCACAAATATTGGAGGTGGCATTATGGCAACACCAGCAAAACGGGCCACTGTATATTTCGATCCTTTTATTCACAAGGCCTTGAAATTAAAATCGATAGAAACATCAAAATCAATTTCCGATCTCGTCAATGAAGCTGTCAAGGCGGCGCTCGCAGAAGATGCTGAGGATATAGCCGCCTTCGAGGAAAGGGCGAACGAGCCGCTGATCAGTTTTTCTGAAATGCTAAAAAGGCTGAAAAAAGATGGGCGGATATAAGATTTTTTTCAGGGAATCGGTTTGGAAAGAACTCAAAAAGGTTCCCAAAGCCGATCTGAAAAAGATCCTTTCCCGAATTGAGCAACTTGGAAACGATCCTCGGCCTATGGGGTGCGAAAAACTCACAGGCCATGAATTATTCAGAATCCGTCAAGGGAATTATCGGATCGTATATTCGATCCAGGATAACGAGCTTACGGTATGGGTGGTTAAAGTCGGCCATCGGAAAGATGTATATCGCTGAGCGAACAAGCGCCTGTACGCGGACGCGCGATAGCCCGCCGCGCGTCGGTAAGGCGCGGCGTTATGGCACAATCACAGCCACACAAATAGCCATATAAATATATTGACATAAGTCCCTTTCGAGCACATTATTTTAGAGATGAAAAAGCGAACTGATTTTGAATGGGACCAAGCTAAGGATTTAATAAATCAGGAAAAGCATGGTGTGTCCTTTGCATTAGCACAGATAGCTTTTCTCGATCATGATCGTGTCATTTTGGAGGATCTTGAACATAGTGAGCACGAAAAACGGTTTTATTGTCTCGGCAGAGTCACTGATGGAATTATGACCGTTAGATTTACCTATAGGAACAATACAATCAGAATTATTGGTGCCGGATATTGGCGGAAAGGCAAACAAATATATGAAAGAGAAAATAAAATACACGGATGAGCCAGTTGGAAAAGTGAGGGTAATTTCCGACTTTCTACCTTCACCGGAGCAACTTGCGCTAAAGGACGAAACTGTAAAGGTTACCCTATCATTAAGTAAAACAAGCGTTGATTTTTTTAAAAATGAAGCCAAAAAATACAATACACAATACCAAAAAATGATACGCAGATTACTTGATGAATATGCTGCTCATCAATAAGAGGGAGGCCATAACCAGCGCGTGTACCCGGGCGCGCGGAAGATCGCCGCGCGCCGGTAACGCGCAGCGTTATTTTCAATATGGAGTTAGAGCTGTAATGGCTAACAATAATTTTTATGGATATTGGCGAATAGTAGAAATGGAAATGTGGGACCAAGAATTTATAGACGCTGAAGTTCCTGGATACATTGAATTCAATAAACATGAAATGGGCCTGTTCCAATTCGGCTACCTACGCGGGTCAATGGACTGTCGGTTTTCCAAGAAAGATAATAAGGATTTTGTAGAATTTTCTTGGGAAGGAAACGATGAGATGGATCCTGCTTTAGGGAGAGGATTCGCATCAATTGAAGGAGATGTTTTAATCGGCCACTTGTTTATTCATGAAGGCGATGATTCAGAATTCAAAGCAAAAAAAGAAATAAAGAAATTAAAATAACCAATGGTTTTCAGGTTGGCCGGGTTGGGGGTGCCGGGTTGGGGGTCGGGCCAAGTCAACCGGCTGGAATTATGGAAGAACTGGACTGATTTTACCTTAGAAACGGACCTATTCTGCAATTTCAGGTCCCTAAAAACAGCATTATAGCAATGGCGAGAGCAAAGCGGCACTACATACCCGGTCAGATTTGGCACATCACGCACCGATGCCATAAAAGAGAGTTTTTGCTTAAATTTGCAAAAGATCGCCGCAGGTGGCTGCAATGGCTTTTTGAAGCTAAAAAGCGTTATGGCCTGGAAGTACTGAATTACTCAGTTACATCGAACCATATCCATCTTCTCGTTGTCGATGGTAAGGATCGCAAAGCCATTCCAAATTCCATTCAGTTGATAGCGGGGAGAACCGGACAGGAGTTTAATCAGCGAAAGGGACGGAAAGGAGCCTTCTGGGAAGATCGTTATCATGCCACGGCTGTTGAGGACGGTGATCATCTTTCGCAGTGCATCGTCTATATTGATCTCAATATGGTGCGAGCCGGTGTGGTGAGTCATCCATCCGAATGGCCTTTTTGCGGCTACAATGAAATTCAGGAGCCAAGAAGAAAGAACGTTCTGATAAACTATGACAGGCTCAGGCAACTTCTCGGATTCGATGCTTACGACGGGTTAAAAGCAAGTCATAAAGGGTGGGTTGAGAGCTTCTTGAATAATGGTGAAAATCGCCGGAATGATAAATGGACCAGGAGCATCGCTGTAGGAAGTAAAAACTTCATCAGAAACATAAAAACAGCTATGGGTGTTATGGCTAAAGGGCGAAAAAATGTTGAATCCGGGGAATCATACCAACTGCGAGAGCCTCAAATCCCGTATGGCAACTTTTTCGAAGCCCAAAAGAGCGCAATAGACACTGAAAACACCTGTTTTTGGGAATTAAATTACAATGATTCAAGACGTTAGCTTGGCCCGACCCCAAACCAAACCAGACCCCAAACCAAACCAGCCCCTTAACAGATCACATCCGTATTTACCGCGCGCCGCGCAGTTCCAAGTAGGCGCACCAAGAGGAAGAAGCAATGGGCACCAATTTCTATAACGTCTACGAGGACGGAGCGCGAGCAGACGCCTATGCCGAACTCGAGTTCCCGGGGACCTACTACTTGGCATACCGGGATCTGGAAGCGATCTTCCACGAGCACATTAAAGGGATCGCAGCTGTCGATTTCGGCTGCGGGACCGGGCGCTCGACCCGGTTCCTGCGAGAATTGGGCTTTGACGTTATTGGCGTCGACATTTCAGAGCCAATGCTCACACGAGCTCGGCTGCGGGACCCCAATGGACGGTATCTGCTCGTATCCGACGGCGGCCCTAGCGGACTTGCAACGAGCACCTATGATCTCATCCTCGCCGCCTTTACCTTCGACAATATTCCCACGATGGAAAAGAAGGTTGCCGCCCTTCAATCCCTGAGACTGCTGCTGAAGGGGTCCGGCCGCATCGTGAACGTTGTATCGACACCGGAGATCTACGTCAATGAATGGGCCTCGTTCTCAACCAAGGATTTCCCCGAGAATCGCACTGCTCGGAGCGGAGAGAAGGTCCATATTGTCATGCTGGACGTCGAGGACCGCCGACCCGTGGAAGACATCCTTTGGACGGATGAGGACTACCGGGAGGTATACAAGCGAGCCGGATTGGTCGTTCTAAACACCTACCGCCCTTTGGCGCAAAAAAACGAATCATCGTTTTCCTGGGTGTCTGAGACGGCGACAGCCCCTTGGGCGATCTACGTTCTGGGGCGGCAGAATGAATAGAGTTGCCGCTTCGGTATGGTCTTCGGTCAAGAAAGTTAAGCGTTCTGCTGAATAACCTGATCCAGCTGCTGAATTGACGTGTTGATCTGTTCGGCGCCAACATCCTGCTCTTGCAGGCCGCAGTTATCTCCTGCACCAGCTCGGCCGTTTTTTGTATGCTGGGAACTATTCTGCCGAGCAGTTCTCCCGCTTTTACAGCCACATCCACACTGGAAGCCGAGATAATGGAAATCTTGCCAGCTATCTCCTTCATGGCTCGAACCGTTTGTTCGACCGCCCTCTCCCCCTCTTTGGCGTACTGAGCCGATTTGAGGGCAACATTTTCCGTCTGCTGCGCGTTGTCTGCGTTCAGTCTTATAGTGGAAGACATCTGTTCAATGGATGCAGAAGCCTCTTGGGCTGCAGCCGCCTGTTCGGAAGCTCCGTCGGCCGGTTCTTCGGAACTGGTCGATAATGTACTTTGCCGCTTCGCTCTGCTGTTGCCAAAATCCTATTCACATTATAAGGGTAAAAAACATGCTTGGTCCATCTTATCACTGGGGCATTCCCTTGCGGGTTGGCTGTTGCGCATACCCATAGACGTACGCCCATCCGTAGGCAGACAAGCGTTTCCAGCGAACCGCAAAAATATTGGCTGGATGCATAAAGCGGACATAAGCGTTATGTCCAAAACCATCGAACCTTTAACCGTACCAGGCCCGAAAGGGGCTGCGTACTGATTCGGAGATCCCATGGCGGATGTTTTGGTTGCAGGATCGACAGGATTGGTCGGCAGCGCGTTTTTGGCCGCCATCAAACAGAATCGTTCCTTCCGCGAGGTAATCGCTGTATCGAGAAGAGAGATAGCGTCCATTGGTGATGCCGCCAATATCCAACAGCGTATCATCGATTTCGACCGCTTGAACGATTACAAAAATGAACTCGCCGCAACATCCACTTTTTGTGCCTTGGGTACGACCATAAAGAAGGCCGGGACCAAAGAAAGGTTTCGCCGGGTCGATTACCAGCTTCCACTCGATCTTGCCAGGATTGTGCTGGAAAACAATTGCCAGAACTTCATCTTGATTTCTGCTGTCGGGGCCAACCCGGATTCCAAAATATTCTATAACCGCATCAAAGGGGAGCTGGAAGCACAGATTCAAAAATTGCCTTTCAGAAGCATTCACATTCTCAGGCCGTCTTTAATACTGGGCCAGCGCGATGAAGTACGCATGGGGGAGATGATCGGAAAACTGTTTCTCCAGCCGATCAGTCCGCTTTTCCCTGTGCGGTATCGCCCGATTCAGGCCGCAGCGATCGCAAAAAAGGCGCTTCATCTGCTTGAAACCGGAAAGGCCGGTATCCATATATACGAAGGTGCGGCATTGCGTGGATCTGAGTAATAGAAAGGGAAGAGTGACCGGGGTTATACAGGGCCGATTTAGAACTCAAGGACCCGAACCGGAGCAACTTCCATCTGGCAACCGGATGCCCGGCGTGCAAAAAAATACTTCTTAATGCTACTGCGCCGATAATTTGTATCTTTTCAATTTCCGGTACAAAGTGGCTTCGCCGATACCCAGCATGCGGGCGGCTTTTTTACGGTTGCCCACGCATTTGGCCAATGCATTGCGAATGGCCGCCAGTTCATACGCATCCAGGGAATCTTCGCGCACCGCATCGCCCGGTGCGCCCAGTACACAGGTGCTCAGGTTGCGGAAATGGTCGGGCAGATCGGAGGGCCGGATGCAATCGTTCTGGCCGATGGCCGCGGCGCGGCGGATGACATTTTCGAGCTCGCGCACATTGCCGGGCCACTCATAGGTCATCAGGCAGGCCAGGGCTTCCTTGGAAATGGTTCTCACGGAGCCTGAGGGCGTGCCGGTTTCCGCAATGAAATGCCGGATCAGCACCGGCACATCTTCCAGGCGCTCGCGCAGAGGCGGCACCGACATGACCACCACGTTAAGGCGGTAGTATAGGTCTTGGCGGAAACGGCCTTCGGCCACTTCCTGTTCGAGATTGCGGTTGGTTGCGGCCAGAAAGCGCACATCCACAGGATAATTGCGGCTGGCGCCGACCGGCCGGACCTCGCGCTCC
This sequence comes from Desulfobacteraceae bacterium, assembly GCA_003599575.1. GTDB lineage: Bacteria > Desulfobacterota > Desulfobacteria > Desulfobacterales > Desulfosarcinaceae > Desulfatitalea. The sequence goes on from QZKV01000078.1 coordinate 6,735, forward strand.
TGAATCGCCCGCAACAGCTTGACTTGCATGCTGGGTGACAATTCGCCCACCTCATCCAGGAACACGGTGCCTTTATCGGCCGAGCGGATCAATCCCAGGGTATTTTCATGGGCACCGGTAAAAGCCCCTTTGACATGGCCGAACAGTTCGCTGCCCATCACGGTCTCATTGAGCCCGGCGCAATCCACGGGCACAAAGGATTGGGCCTGACGCGGGCTGTGATGATGGATGGCGCGAGCCACCAACTCCTTGCCGGTGCCCGTTTCGCCCTGGATCAGGATGGAGGCATCCGAATGGGCCACCTGGATGATCATTTTTTTCAAGCTCAGGATCGCAGCAGAATTGCCGATCAACTGGTCGAATCCGAAGTTAAACTGCATCTGCTCTTTAAGCTGCCTGTTTTCCTGCTCCAGCAGCCACATCCGGTAAAGCTGCTCGATGCGCGCCTGCAAACCTTTGTCTTCGAAGGGTTTTTGCAAGAAATCCACGGCACCCAGCTGGATCGCCGACACGGCTTCCTGGACGCCTCCGTAGCCGGTCAAAATCACCACCCAGACATGCGGATAAGAGTTGCGCATTTCGGCCAACAGCTCCATGCCGTTCATTTCCGGCATCATCAAATCGACCAGCGCCGCATCGATGGGAGTCTGTTTTAACACCTGCAGCGCGACCCGGCCGTTTTCGGCCGTGTGCAGGTCATAGGGGAAATTGCGGAACACCCGTTTCAGCGTGGATAAAATCATCGGTTCATCATCCACGAGCAGCAAGGCAAACCGACGCTCTTGATTCGTCTCCATATAACCAGCATCCCTCCGCGGTTACTTCGGCAGCATGACCCGGGCGTCCCGGTGCGAAGCCATGCGCAAGCCACTTTATTATCGGACTTCCCCGGCCAATCTTGATCTTTTTTCACGCCCGTGGCACAACAATTGAAACTCTTTTCAAATTGAAGCTACAGGCCAAATAGACTCAGATCAGCTCAACGGACCCTATTCAGCGGGAATTGTTTTCATGGCGGCAGTGGATTGGAGAGGTTTGCGGGTTTTTTGCGGGATGGTGTGCCTGCTGGGATGGGCGGGAAACGGGAATGCGGAGGTTGTTTCAGTCCCAGGCAATCAAAAGTTGCATCAACACTTGACGCCGCTGGTGGGAGCCCGGGATGCCGTGATGGTCGCGGCGCCGGACGGCCGCATCTTGAGCGCCATACATCCGGATCATTTGTTGCTGCCGGCTTCCACTCTTAAAGTGCTCACGGCTCTGGCGGCGCTGCACTACCTGGGGGAAGAACATTGCTTTGTCACCGATTTTTATACGCGCCCGCAAGGTGATCTGGTCATAAGAGGCTATGGCGATCCGCTGCTCGTTTCGGAGCAGGTGGATTTCATCGCCCGGCGTTTATCCGGACAGGTTCAGCAAATCGGCGATCTGGTTCTGGATGACAGCTATTTTTCCCATCCGCTCGCCATTCCCGGGCGCAGCCCTACGATGCAGCCCTACGACGCGCCGAACGGTGCCTTGTGCGTCAATTTCAACACGGTTTCCTTCAAACGCGACAAAGGCCGCTGGATGAGTGCCGAGCCCCAGACGCCGCTGCTGCCGTCCGCCATCTCCAAAATCGAAGCCTCCGGCCTGACCGTAGGCCGCATCACTCTGGCGGCCGAGCGAGGTGAAATCCTGCAATATGCCGGCGAGCTCATGGTCCATTTTCTGACTCAGGCCGGTGTCGCCACGCGCGGGAAGATCACCTTCGGCCGGGTCGATCCGCAAAAAGACACGCTGCTTTGGCGGCACTATTCCGACAAGCGGCTGACCGATGTGATCGCCGAGCTGCTGATCTATTCGAACAACTTCATCGCCAACCAGCTGCTGCTTGCCATGGGCGCGCATGTGTTTGAGCCGCCGGCCGACGTGGATAAGGGTGTACGGGCGCTGCGCAGCTATTATGAGACGGTTCTGGGTCTGAAAACAGGCTTTTTGGCCGAGGGTTCGGGGATTTCCCGCAACAACCGCATATCGGCGCAAAACATGATGGTCGTCCTGGAGAGATTTGAACCCCACCACCCTCTCATGCGCCGTCAAGGCCGCCAATATTACAAAACAGGCACCCTGAACGGCATCAGCACCCGGGCGGGTTACCTGGACGCCTCCGGCGGAGGCTTCTACCGCTTCGTGGTGATGCTCAACACCCCCGGCAAAACCACGGATCGCATCATGAGCGTGATCGAGCGCGAGTGCAAATGAGTTTCGCTTATAAACAACTTCTCAGATCGGCCAGGACCCGCTCGTGATGTGGGCATAGGCGCTGTGGTTATGGATGGATTCGAAGTTTTCGGCGCTGACGGAGAACCAGGTGATATTGTCGTCCTGCAGCAGCCGGGCGGCGATATCCCGGACCACGTCTTCGACGAACTTGGGGTTGTTGTAGCTTTTCTCGGTCACGCGTTTTTCGTCCACGCGCTTGAGCACCGAGTAGACATCGCATGATGCGCAGGATTCCACGAGTTCGATCATGTCTTCCAGCCAGATGAACCGATTGAAGCGGGTTTGCAATTTGACTTCACCGCGCTGGTTGTGGGCGCCTGCCTCGCTGATGGCCTTGGAACAGGGACATACCGAACAGATCGGCACATTGACCTCCGAAATCAGGTCCACTTCGTTGCGGCAGTTGCTGGAGCCGATGATGCGGCAGGTGTAGTCCATCATGCCGGGTGCGCCGCTGATGGGCGCTCTTTTTTCGATGAAATACGGGAAGGTCATTTCGATGTGGGCCGAGGCGGCGTTCAGATGTTTCTTCATCTGTTCGAGCAAATCGGAGAAGCGTTTGAGCGACACCTCGGTCTTGAGTAAATGCAGCATTTCAACAAAGCGGCTCATGTGGGTGCCCTTGTATTCATGGGGCAGATCCACATACATGTTGATCGAGGCGACGGTGTTCTGGCGTCCCTCCCTGCGATCGCGCACCGTCACCGGGTAGCGTAAATTTTTTATGCCCACCTTATCGATGGGAAGATTGCGGGTGTCGGGTTGATTTTGAATGTCTCTCATGGCTGTTTGCTCCAGCTATCGCCCGGGCAGCCGTTGCGCCGGTATGCCCCTGGAGAATGCGTGCCAAGCCGGTCCAATGATTGATGCTGCGGCTTACAGTGCAATTCGCACGGAACAGTCGGACCGCTGTCCAAGGTTATCTCTCATAGAATAAATGGTTGCGCATGTCCATGCGAAAATGACCCTCTTTCGCCCGGCCTATTGCCTCTTGGCCGTCAGCCTGCTGGAAAGACTCAGGTCAGCGGTTTGGCGATTTACGCGGCATGGTTGTTTGATCGGGTTTTCTCTGTCCCGGCAGGGGACCATCGGCCGCAGGTGCGTGCCGCGGCATGCTTTACTTGGGAAGATAATCGGGTTTTACATGGCGTAAGGCTCTGAAGATGTTGCCTTTGATTTTGCGGTCGCCCCCGTAGAGCGTTTGCAGCATCTGTTTGACGTGCGCGCGTTTGGAGCGCCCGGCGCTGGGGCAGGCATTGCCGACCAGGGGCCAGCCCATGCTTGCGGCAAAACGGGTCAGGGCCTCCTCGTCCACATAGACCAGCGGCCGGATCGCCGTCAGGCGCCCTTGGAATAACGCCTGCTTCGGCAGCATGGTGCTCATTTCGCCGGCATAAAGCATGTTCAGAAAAAGCGTCTCGATCAGGTCATCCTTGTTATGCCCCAAGGCCAGCTTGTTGCATCCCAGCTCGTCGGCGATTTCGAACAACCGCTGGCGTCTGTTGCGGGCGCAAAGGAAACAGGGATTTTCACGATTGATGTCGCTATGCGCCAGCACCCCGAAATCGGTCTGTTCGATGCGCACTTCCCATCCCATGTGGCGGGCATTTTGTTGTATGGGTGCGCTCGAGCCGAACCCCACATCGATATGAATGGGAAAGAGCGTATAGGTGATCGGTATGCGGGGCAGCCGCTCCGTCAGAAGCCATAAAAGCGCCCAACTGTCCTTGCCTCCGGAAAAGCCTACTGCTATGCGATCTCCTTCCTGGATCATGTCATAAGCATGCAGGGCTTTCCCAAAAGCTCGGTTGAGCGCTTTGAATAGTGTGCCGCGCGTATTCAGGGCCGACCACCAAAGGTTGAACAGTTCCATACCCCACAGGGGCAATGGGTCTACTCTTTTTCGGAACGTTTTGTCCTCAACGCCACCTTGCCGGCAGCAACTTCGCGCAGGGCCACCACGATATCTTCATTCTTGGGAGAGCTGACCAGGTATTCCGATCCCTCTCGAATCTGGCGCACGCGATTGGCCGCCATGTGAACCAACTTGAACCGGTTGTCTACTCTTTTCAGGCAATCTTCAATGGTTATTCTTGCCACACAAACCTCCTGCGAATCCGCGTTAATAATTGAATCGCCAAACTCGTTCGGTCCCGCCGGTCTATCCTTGACCGGTCGAGGATGGAATGAATCGACAATTTACCCATATCTACAGAATCTGGATCAATTCGTATACCCGCTTTCCCCCCGGCGCCTGCAGAACGATCTCATCGCCGGGCTTGCGGCCGATGATCGCTCTTCCCAAGGGCGATGATACCGAAATCCGCCCCTCCTTGATGTCCGATTCGTCCGGCCCGACCAGTTGATATTCCACATCTTCACCGGTATCCACATTGGCCAGCAGGACCCGGCTGGCGAACACGACGCGGTCCTTGGGCAAAGTTTGCGGATCGATGATTTGGGCGTTGCCCACCTTGTAGTTGAGCTCATTGATCCGCGCTTCAATGAAGGCCTGGCGCTCCTTGGCGGCTTCAAATTCGGCATTTTCAGTAAGATCTCCATGCGACCGCGCCTCTTCGATGGCCTTGATCACATTGGGTCTTTCGACCGATACCAAATGCGCCAACTCCTTTTTCAGTGCCTCATAACCTTGTGGGGTAATGGGTATCCTTTCCAACGTTCTCTCCTTTTAGGTCCAAAATAACGACGGCCCGGATGGGGCCGCGATGTAGCGCATCACAAAGTACAAAAGAGCCGATCTCCCTGCGGTCCATCGATCCGAGGGCATCGGTTCTGTCAAATAGTTATCGGTTGTTTGAATATGTGGCCGTTTTCGGGTTTTCTTCTTCAGCCGCCTCCTCGGGCTGCAGTCTGGAACGCCAAGGGGCAGGCACCCGGCGGTCCGCAAGCAACATAGGCTTGAACCCACAAGGATACCGCAACAGGGGGTTTTGCCGCGATGTTTATCAAATCAGAATCGCCGTGACCAGAACGTTGTCATGTTGCCCGACAGCTCAAACCTTCACTCCAGCTCAAATTTGCATGCATACTGCAAATACCGATTTCCCATGCAGGTGTCAATAAAGATGCAACCATCGGGGAAGTGCCGGATATTTCAGCGTCGGCATGCGTGCTCGCTCCGGGGCGGCTCCCGATCGGCTTCTCTTCAAATGCGTTTTAATCAGGCTATTGGGAACGGCCCTCTTGGGCGGCCCCCAATTCCGCGTCCGACGGGCGCAGGTAGACCGGCGTGAAGCGGTGCAGGTCCTCCGTGAACCCTTGCCCCAGGCGTTGAGCGCCCAAACTGGCCAGGACCCCCGGGCGGAGGTCATGCTGTTTGTCGTCGGCCAGGTGAGCCGCCTGAGGCCATCTTTCCTGCAAAGCCTGTGCGTAAAGCCGGGCGCCGCTGCCGATGAACAGGCAGCCGCCTTCCCCTCCGAGACGCACATCGGCCATTTTCCCGGCCCGTTCCGGCGCTGCCTGCACCAACGCATTATCCTGGCGCCGGTAGATGGACCAGTATACCTCCCGGCGCCGCGCATCGATCATCGGGCACACCCATGGAGTGCCGTCCGGCGCCTGGTGGGCCAATACGGCCAATGTGGAGATGCCTACCAAAGGTTTGCCGGTGGCCGCGGCGAGTCCCTTGACCGTGCTGATGCCGATGCGCAGACCGGTGAAGCTGCCCGGGCCTTGGGTCACGACGAACGCATCCAGGGAGTTCGGCGCCAGCCGCCCTTTTTCGAGAACCGCCTCAATTGCCGTCATGATGGTCTGGGTGTGCGTCTTTCCCTGGCTCATGCGGATTTCGGCCGTAATATGGTCGTCTTCCCAAAGGGCCACACCGCAGACCTCCGTGGCGGTGTCAACGGCAAGGATGCGCATGGGTTTCAGGCCGACGCCTTCTTGGATACTGTTTTGGACCGGCTCGCAGCGGGACGCCGGGCGAGTTTTCCAATCGGTGCCTGTAGCGCGAGATCGAGCACTTCATCCATATTGCGGACCGCCATAAACCTGAGTTTGCGTTTGATGGCGACAGGGATCTCCTCCAACTCCTTTTTGTTCTTGGCCGGAATGACCACGGTTTTAATGCCCGCGCGCAGGGCGCCCAGAGCCTTTTCCTTGAGCCCGCCGATGGGCAGAACCCTCCCGCGCAAGGTTATCTCTCCGGTCATGGCCACATCCTTGTCCACCGGCCGCTGGGTCACGGCCGAGATCAGGGCCGTTGCCATGGCAATACCGGCCGAGGGGCCGTCTTTGGGTATGGCGCCCGCCGGCACATGTATATGAATATCCAGGTTCTCAAACGTGGAAGCTTTGACGCCTACGGAATCCAGGTAGGCTCTTGAATAGCTCAGGGCGGCGCGCGCCGACTCCTGCATGATCTCTCCTATTTGGCCGGTGATGATCAGCTCCCCTTTTCCGCGGATCAGACTGGCCTCCACATAGAGCACTTCGCCGCCGGCCTGAGTCCAGGCCAATCCGGTGGAAAGCCCCACCTGGCTGGCCTCTTGATCCATTTCAGGAAAGAATTTGGGCAGCCCCAGATACTTATCCAGGTTCTGGCGCGTAATGGTAAAGGGTCCTTTATCCCCTTCGGCGATTTTGCGCGCGACCTTGCGGCACAAGGTGGCGATTTCGCGCTCCAGGTTCCGCAAACCGGCCTCCGAGGTGTATTCGTTGATAATGGTGGTCATGGCATTGGGGCTGATGGTCAGCTGGCGCGGCTTCAGGCCGTTTTCCTTGAGCTGGCGCGGCACCAGATGGTTTGCGGCAATGGCCTTTTTTTCATCTTCGGTGTAGCCCGACAGGTTGATCACCTCCATGCGGTCCAGCAGGGCCGACGGGATCGTGTCGGTCACATTGGCCGTCAGAATGAACATGACCTGGGAAAGATCGAAGGAGAGGTTCAGGTAATGATCGGAAAATTCGATATTCTGCTCCGGGTCCAGCGCTTCCAGGAGGGCCGAGGAGGGATCTCCACGAAAATCGGCTCCCACTTTGTCAATCTCATCCATCATGAAAACCGGATTGCTCGTGCCGCACGCTTTCAGCCCCTGCAGGATGCGGCCGGGCATTGCGCCGATATAGGTGCGGCGATGGCCGCGGATCTCGGCCTCATCACGGATGCCGCCCAGGGACATGCGGACGAACTTGCGCCGCATGGCTTTGGCGATCGCCTGCCCCAGCGATGTCTTGCCCACGCCCGGCGGGCCCACGAAGCACAGGATCGAACCTTTGATATTGGGGTTGAGCTTGCGCACGCTCAGATACTCCAGGATGCGGTCCTTGACCTTGTCCAGTCCGTAATGGTCGCGATCCAAAGCGATTTTGGCCTGCTGGACATCGATGACATCCTTGGTCGTTTTCTGCCACGGCAACTCGGTCAACCAATCCAGGTACGTGCGCACCACCGATGATTCGGCCGCATCCGGGTGCATTTGCTCCAGGCGGCGCAGCTGTCTCTGGGCCTCTTCGAACGCCTCTTTAGGCATGCGGGCCCGTTTGATGCTGCGCCGGTACTCTTCGACCTCCTGGCCTCTTTCGTCCAGTTCGCCCAGTTCCTTGTGAATGGCGCGCATTTGCTCGCGCAGGAAATAATCGCGCTGGCTTTTTGAGATTTCGTCTTTCACTTCCGACTGGATCTTGGCCTGCATGGCCGAAAGTTCCACTTCACGGGACAAAAGGTCGTGCACTTTGTGCAGGCGATCCGCCGGATCGACGAGCTCGATCACCTGCTGCGCCTCTTCGATCTTGAGCCGCATGTTGGAAGCCACCAGGTCCGCCAGTTTGCCGGGATCTTCGATACTCTCCAGGATACTGCCGACATCCGTGGACATCTCGCCCCGCAAGGCCAGGATCTTTTCGGAATACTCTCTCACATTGCGCATCAAAGCTTCGATTTCCAGATTGGGCTTTTCAACGGCCGGCTCATCCAGAATTTCGACCTGCACGCGAAAAAAAGAGCGTTTTTGCAGATAACGGGTAATGCGCGCTTTGGCAAAACCTTGCACCAACGCTTTGACGCGGCCGTCGGGAAGCTTCAGTATGCGCAGAATCCGGCTGACCGTCCCAATCGAAAAAATGTCTCCGGCCTTGGGATTTTCCACGGCCGGGTCTTTTTGCGTTGCGACAAACAGGAAGCGGTCCTTGGATACGGCCGCTTCCACCGCCCGTACCGATTTTTCGCGCCCCACGAAAAGGGGCAGCAGCATATCGGTAAAGATCACCACATCGCGCACCGGCAAGAGCGGCAATTGGGTCGGAATCTCCAAGCCGCTGATATCTTCCTCGATAATACTGACCAGATCGTCCTTATCCGTTTCAGCCATCTACAATTCCTATCTTATCCTATTTCAACCAGCCCTGCCCAACCGTCGGCGAGCTGTTTTTAGTAGAAATTCCGGTTGGATGCCGGAATTGCGAGTTGATCGTATTTTTCAAATAAGATCAACGACATATTATAAAGCAAATGTATATTTTGACAACATCAATCTTGCTTTTCGGACTAAAGATACTTACAAGGTCGGCAATATAGAATGTGCGGCTTGATTTTAAACGGGCGGACCGGCGGGTTTTCAGACGTTGAACTGGATACAGGCTTCTGGGGCAAGTACAGCATGACTCCGCTTTTGCTAAACCTCTACATCTTCTTGCTGGGCATGTGTGTCGGGAGTTTTCTAAACGTCTGCATCTACCGGCTGCCCGCGGGCCGCTCGATCATACAGCCGGCTTCCGCTTGCACCGGGTGCCATACGCCCATCCGCTGGTATGACAATATTCCCGTGCTCAGCTATATTTTTTTGCGCGGACGTTGCCGGACTTGCCACAGCGCCATCTCGCCGCGCTATCCCATCGTGGAACTGCTCACGGGATCGTTCGCCCTGGCCATATGGCTGCGCTTCGGCACCCACCCGCCGACAGCGGCGGTCTATTTCGTTTTTATCGCCGCCCTGCTGGTGATCACGTTTATCGACATCGATCACCGCATCATTCCCGACGTGATCAGCCTTCCCGCCATCCCGGCCGGTTTGGCCTTGAGCTTTTTTCTGCCCCCGGTGAGTTGGCTGGATTCACTTCTGGGCATAGTGGTAGGGGGCGGATCACTGTTTATCGTCGCCTGGGGCTATCACCTGCTCACCGGTAAAGAGGGCATGGGCGGCGGCGACATCAAACTGCTGGCGATGATCGGCGCTTTTATCGGCTGGCAGGGCGTTTTATTCACCATCATGGCTTCTTCGTTCACCGGCACGGCCGTTGGATTGGCCGTGATGCTGCGCGCCCGCAAGGATATGAAAATGGCGGTCCCGTTCGGTCCTTTTCTGGCGATCGGGGCCATTCTATACCTGTTTTTCGGTCCCCGGTGGATCGAGTGGTATTTACACCGGTTCCTGGTCTGATTCAGAAAGGGATTGTCCGGGCCGATGGTACCGTTCACCTGAACGAGGCACAAAAAGCATTGCATCGGGTGACATCAATGCCCCGCAAAGATACCGCAATAGTGTTTGCGCGTAAAGATTGCCGCGCCGGGCGCCATTCTGGAACGAAATATGAAATTAGCCGTCTTTTCCGATGTTCATGGCAATCAGGAAGCATTTCAAAAGGTGCTGGCCGACGCCGAGTCCTTGGGCCTGCACGACATGATCTGCCTGGGCGATTGCATCGGCTACGGTCCCGAACCCGAAGCCGTGATTGAAGAGGTCCGCCGCCGGAAGATACCGGCCATCATCGGCAATCATGAAATGGCGGTCATCGACCGCATCCACCTCAACTGGTTCAACCTCAAAGCCCGCGAGTCGCTTGAAAAAACCCTCACAATGCTGAGCGCGGCCTCCATGGCGTTCATCAAAGCGCTGCCCTACAGCCGGGTCATGTCGGGCGCGCGCTTTGTGCACGGATACCCGCCCGAGTCGGCCCAGACCTACTTGTTTCAAAAAGCCGCTCCCGAGTTGAGAAAAACGTTTCAAGCCATGCCGGAATCGATCTGCTTCGTCGGCCACACCCATCATCTCGAGATGATCCGCTTCGACGGCCGCCAGGTGGAACGCCGCCCTTTGCAGGAGGGTACCACGCCGCTTGACCCGAACTGCCGTTACATGGTCAACGTCGGCAGTGTCGGCCAACCCCGCGATGGCAACAATCATGCGAAATATGTGATCTGGAATCAGGATCCGGCCAGCATCGAGGTTCGATTCATCTCCTATGACATTGCCGGCACGGTGGCCAAGATCCTAGCGGCGGGTCTGCCGGAGGTCCACGCCAACCGCTTGTGGTAATGAAAGCTCGCGCCGCTGTTCGGTTCAAACACCCCTCCCGGGGCTTCGACGTCGAGCCCTCCAGGGCCGCTTCTTGTGGGGATGCCAGCTCGGGTTGCATGGCTCACAGGATTGCAGCGACCCCGTTGCATCCTATCGATCGGCCGCCGTAGGCCCCTTGAGTCCAGCAGCCCGTAATACCGGCTCGATCAAATGGGTTCTCGATCGCCGAAAAATACACGCTCACATCCATTCCAGCACCGGAACACACCTGGTAAATATAGTTTGCTCGCATCAATACAATTATGTTCCCTTTGATTCGCCGAGAGGTATCCAAGGGCCTACAAGGAGTATTGCCATGCCATCAGAAAGGGTTTCACGGCTTTATGGCGCCATGGTCATCGCACTGGCGGAAGGTCTTCGGCTGGGAAGGGTTTCCGAAATCTATTTCGACCGGCAATCCAAGCGGATGGTGGGACTTTCCTATCGCTCCGGCATTTGGGGAGTGGACAAGGAGATCTATATCGGTTTCGAAGATGTTCACAAATTCAGCCGTGATATGATCATCGTTTCGGGCAAGGCGGCCGCAAAAGAACTGCCCCCAGGGATGGCGCCAGACGGCCTGCGGGCCCTGAAAGGCTATAAGATCACCACGCATGCCGGCAAGCATATCGGTGAGTTGTCCGATTTCACGATCAATGCAGAAGGGAAGATAGAAGAAATCCTGCTGCCGGAGAACCGCAAACTGCAAATCGATATCGCCGATGTCGTCCTGGGACCCGACTTGATCATGGTTCCAAGCGGCTATGAACCCTCCATCAGACAAATGGAACCCGAACCAACGGACTTCATCACCCGCATTTTCGGCACCGCCGCCCTGTCAGAAACGGTCAGGGAAGGATTCGAAGGCGTAAGAACCTCGATGAGAAACAACATAAATTCGGAAAGGGTGATACACACGTTTAAAACCAGCACCCAGAGGGCGCGCGATACCTTTATGCGGACCTCGCAGGCCATTCAGCAGACGATCGATCAGATCATGAAAAAAAGAGAAACCCAAACCGACACGCCCAAGGCCGAAAGCGTCGTTACGCCCGTAAACGCAAACACAGGCGCAGCGGCGGGTCACCCCGATACCGTCAATGAGCTGGGACCTGAAGCCATGCCGCAGGGCGAATTCGTCGAAAAACCCAAAAAAGATGGAGAACCCACCGGATAACATTGTCACATCTGCTGGCGCGCAACCGGCCTGCGGAGTGCCCGCACGAATTTAGGGACCTTGCGAGGCATCTTCGCGATCTCTGAAACCACAAGCGCCATTTTGCCGCGTGTTGTGACAAAGCCCAGGCGGCGCATGCCGCTCAATATCCGAATGGTCTGGCGCAGACTTTTCTCATGCGATTCGTGAACCACACTGAACAAAAGCAGGCTCAGCATGCGCAGCACTGTCGAGGCCATAAAGAGGTAGTGCAACGGCAGGATGCCGCCTGTCTCCGCCCCCACCGAGCGACTGTTCAGCATGCTCAGGAAAAAGCCGCCGACCACCGGCGCAACGGCCGCACCCAGGCCGACACTGATGCTGTGTGCGGAGATGAACCATACCCGGCCTTGCTGCGGCGAGATTCTGAGCAACAGATTGTTCGTGCACAGCGCGACCCCCGACCAAAAGCCGCCGCTGATGATCTGAAGCAAAACCGGCACGAGCACATCCTGCGGCCGGACCATGACCCACAATGCCGGTAAAAGGACTACCCCCCAGCCGGTCAGTTGAATGACGGCCTTGTTTTTCACCTGGTCGGATAAGACACCCCAGATCCTAACGGCCAACAGATCCGCCACAGCGGCGATCGTGGTCAGCAGGGCGACAAAGCCATAGCTGTAATTCAACTCGCGCAAAAAATAGAGCGAGAAAAAGGGCGCCGCCATGTGCACCGAGAAATTCCAGCACACGGCGAAAAGCAGGAATTTGCGGAAATTGTTATCCTTTAAAGGCCGGGACAGCTCTTGGAAGAAACTCCCGCCGCCATACGGCGGCACGGGCACATCCGCGATGCGGTTCAGATAGTGCGAGCTGATCAATCCAAATACAACGGCGCAGCCGAAGGGTACGCTGAAGACCAGGCTTGAGCTTTCGCAATGGACTTTGAAAATATCCACCAGATTTCCGAATATCAGCACGGTGGCGATCCCGGCGGCGCCGCAAAGCATATTGCGCGTCCCGAAAAATATTCCGCGGATCTCATCCGGGACGAGATCCGATGTCCAGGAAATCCAGGCGATATAGCTGACGGAGCTTAAGGCATGCAGGACCAGGAAAAAGAACAGCACCAGCATACAACGGGCAATGCTTTGATCAAAATGAACGAGGCCGAGGGCTATGATGGGCAGCCACATCAGCCGCGCGATGGTGGCCGCCCGATAGGCAACAGGTTTTCGGCAACCCTTTCTGCAAATGTAGTAAGAACCGGGCAACTGAAAAAGGGTGACAACGGAAGGAATGGCCATCATCAACCCGATCATGAGCTCGTTCATTCCAAGGTAGAGTGCAAAACCGGTCAAAAAAAGACTGCCGGTGAGGGTCCCGTAAATATTGGCGCTCATGCCGTCAAAAAAGGAATACCGGTAATCGTCCCGATCGAACAGTTTCATAACCGTACCGCAGCCGGTTCAAATGGATAAACAGCAGTTACACGCATATCGGGCGACTACCGCCTGATCCCGGGGCATCGGCCCGCAGGATTGCAGCAATAGGCATGCCATGGCATACAATCAGATAGAGTGGGCGTCGGGGGGGCAAAAGAGGGTTCGAAAACCAAACCGGAGGTGAGCGGCCGGCGTGGGCGGCGCTGGGATCTGTTTTCCCTTCAGAAAAATGCTGGAAAACTGAACCAGCCGCCAACTGCCGGCCGGGCAGGCGCTAAGAAAGAGGGCTTATGGCGGGAAAGAGAGGTTGTAGTTCCACTGGTGCTTTTTGCACACCTTAGGTGCAGAATCACTTGATGAGCCGGCGAGGAACGGGCGGGCGCCTGTTCCTGCGCCAAGGAGTTCCGAAAAGGGAACCGGACCGGAATCGACAGGGCCGGATACAATCAGCACTCAATCGTTTTCCACGACAAATCCTTTGGAGCGCAGGTGATCCGCCAGTGATTGTTGCGCGGCCGGTTCGCCATGCACCAGTTTGATGCTGCCGGGCTTCTCGGGCATGGCCGAAACCCACGCCACGATTTCGCGTTGATCGGCATGCGCGGAGTAGCCGCTGATCGAGTGAACCTTGGCCCGGATGGCGTAACACTGGTCTTCCAGCTGCACCGCTGCATCCGGGCGGTTGCCCTGCTGGATAATGGCGCGGCCGGTTGTGCCTTCGGCCTGATAGCCGATGAAAACGATATCGTTGCGGGGATCTTCCAGCCCGAATTTAAGATGATCGATGATCCGGCCGCCGGTGCACATGCCGCTGCCGGCCAAAATAATGTGCGGCCCTGGAATGCGGAGCAGTTCATCATGGCTTCTGGTCGATGCGGTCGCGTAGAGTTTTTCGAAATCCAGGGGGTTTTCTCCCGATTGCAGTGCATCGCGGGCCTGGCTGTCCCAAAAGTCGGCCAATCGGCGGTAGGTTTCGGTGACCTCCTTGCCCAGCGGGGAATCCAGGAAGACAGGCAGTTTGGAACCAATATCCAGATTGGGGAACTTGTCGCGCAGATCCCGATCCGTACCGAGCCGGTGCAGGTCGTGAATCAGCATCTGGGTTCTGCCCAGTGCAAAGGCGGGGATGAACACCTTGCCGCCGTCCGCCACGGCCCGCTCCAGAACGGCCCCCAGGCGCTCCACCCTCTGGTTCCGCGCCTCATGCACAGTATCCCCGTAAGTCGATTCCAAGACCAGCAAATCGCAAGGGTCCGGCGGCTCCGGATCGACGATCAGGGGTTGGTGTCCGGCCCCCAGGTCGCCTGAAAAGATAACGGACCAGCGTGGGTCGCTGTTCTCCAGGCGGATAAAGCAAGAGCCCAGGATATGCCCCGCGCGTTTGAAGCTAAAGCGGATGCCGTTTTTCAGGTCAAAGGTTTGCCCGAATTCAAATCCCCAGGTGAGCTGGTCGAGGATTTGAATCAACTCTTCGGTTTGGTCGACCTGCATTTCGGGGAACCCCATTGCATCCTCGAGCATGGGAATGATCAACTGCTTGGTGGGGTGAGTTGTCAGGATCTCGCCTTTGAATCCCAGTTTGATCAAAAAGGGCAGGCGTCCGATGTGGTCGATATGGGCATGCGTGATAAACACGTAGTCAATATCCGACGGCCGGACAGGCCAATTCTCGATGGGTCGGGTCTTATCCCTGCCCTGGGGCAGGCCGCAGTCCACCAGGATGTTCAACCCATTGGTCTGAAGCAAATGGCATGAACCGGTCACTTCATGTTCGGCCCCGAGATGAACGATCGGAGGAAGATGTGGGTTTCTGTTTTTTCTGACCATGCTTTGCTCCTGTAAAGTACTATAGCCGAACCAAGGTCGATCCCAATGGGGTCAATGATATAGGCAGGTGCACGAAAGCTGGTAAATGATGCTGGCGCGGACATTAGCAATCCGTCAGGGGCTTTTCAGCGAACAGCAGGGTCGCGGAGAGGGACCGGCAGGATCAAAACTCCAGACAGGACCGGGAGATGCGGCTTCTTTCCAGGTCTGGCTTGCGGCAGATCAGGCCGTCACTGTAACCGCGGTAACCAGTGAAACCATGCTGGATAGAAAAACCGGCTTCACGGAACCGGGCGATGAGCTGATCCAGGTCATGGGTCCAGAATTCGCCACATTGTTGAGCTTTTGCAATGCGCAGGTTGGCGGCGATCACCTGCCGGCTCTTGTAGATCAACACCAGGGAGCGAACCAGTCCGAAACGGCTGTAAAGACTCTTGAATATGAATGAAAACCAATCGCCCAGATTAATCACCCGGCCGACGTCGTCCACATAGAAGTATCCTTGCGGCTGAATCCACTGATAGATTCGATGGATCAGATGCCAGGGATGGGGCATGCAGTACAGGGCGTTGATACAAACAGCGGCTTTAATCGATCGCGGCGCCAGATAGAGCCGTTGAACATCTTCTTGAAGGATGCGCAGATTCGTAAGCCGATGTTCTTGGGCTTTTTCATGCGCAACAGCATTCATGCCGGGATTCGAATCGACGTGCCACACTTGCGCATGCGGGAATGCTTTTGCCAGTACGATCGAATAGTTGCCTGTCCCGGCCCCCAGATCCAACAGAATATCACCCGGCGCGATTTGCCAGCCCTGGATTTCAGCCGAGAAACGCGCCATATTCTCCAGGTAAGCCGGATTGTAGGTCGCCATCAAATCATATGCTGCGGCGTAGGCATCCCAGCGCACGTTTTTGCTTCTGCCCATAAAACATAGCTCCCTTGAGAGGGATATCGACCGGCAGAAAGGATACTTTAGCCTTACGAGTGCAGCGTGAAGAGCTCCCAGGGGTTGAAATCGGAGAGCCATTAACAGCAATAGATGATCTCAGGTCACCCCCGACCAATGGGCACGAGCGGCCATGCGATCCCCCGGCTTTTCGGCCGCACCGGCGGATTCCGGTTTTCAGGGAAAATGGCCGGCGGCGCCCTGAGGAGAAGAATTCATACGCGCGTGCAAGAATGTTCTGGACAGAGGTGAGCGGGAAACGCCTTTGCGTTCATGGCCGGCACCTCTGTCCATCAGCCCAGGGAGGCTCTCAGCCGTTCGGCAATTTGGTTATAGGCCTGGGTGACCGCTGATTGCGGAAATTTCTCTTGAAAGGCAACCCCTGCATCACCGCAGGATACCACTTGCGGATCGAAGGGAATGCGCCCCAGAAAATCGATTTGCGTGGCCGAAGCGGTCCGCTCGCCCCCACCGGTGCCGAAAAGATCGAGGACCGATTGGCAATGCGGGCAGGCCAATCCGCTCATGTTTTCAATGAGACCGAAGATCTTCATCTGAACGGTTTTGCAGAAGTTGATCGACTTGCGCACATCAGCCAGGGCGACCTCCTGAGGGGTGGTCACGATGATGGCCTGCGCATCCTTGATCGTTTGGGCCACCGTCAAGGGTTCGTCACCGGTACCCGGCGGAGAGTCGATGAGCAGGATATCGAGGTCGCCCCAGGCCACCTGCCCGATGAACTGTTGGATCATCGAATGCTTGACCGGCCCGCGCCAGATGATGGCATCGTCCTTTCCTTCCATCAAGCTTTCCACCGATACGGCGGAAAGGCGGTCATTATAGCGAGCAGGAATCAGTTTTTGGTCTGCATTCATATCGAGCAGATTGTTCAACCCCAACATGCGCGGCACATCCGGGCCATGCAGATCCACATCGACCAAACCGACCCTGGCGCCCTGCCGGGCCAAAGCGATGGCCAGATTGACCGCTGTGCTGGTCTTGCCTACCCCGCCTTTGCCGCTCATGACAATGAATTTTCGTTTAATGCGGGCAAGTGATTCCTTAACCGCCATCTCCAGCGCCATCTTGGGACTGGCGTTCTTTTTGGCATCTTCAACGCTGCGGTGAATATCGACCATGGTCTAAGCACTCCTTGGGCTTGCGCTCGGCAACCCTTATCGAACGGAAGTTTATTTAGGTGCCGTATCCGGCGGCTCAAAAACAGGCCCAACCTATGGATTTGGCTGTGAGTTGTCAATGATTTTGCTTGTCCACACGGGATAAGCGCGGGTGCAGCGACCGAGATCCGCCGCCTTTTTGCAGACAGGCGGGTTCTTGAATCCTGCCAAGCAGGCATCGGTTAGTGAAAAGACGGGCAGATCATTTCTCCCGCAAAGGGGTGGGTCTTTGCGGGAGATCAGATCCGATCAGGCGGGTCACACCCCATCGGGCGCTTTCCGAGATTAAAATCTCAGTCCCACTTCCGCAAAAGGTCCCTTGAGGTCTAAATCCACATCCACATCATCTTCATCCACATCCACCTTGTCGTAGCGATAACCGGCGGCGACGAATACCGGACCGAAAATATCCAATCGAATTCGCCCGATCAGACTGTATACACTATTACCGCTGATGGTCATACCGCGTCCTTCTGCTTCGATGGCCAGCCAATCGAGGGGGGTCAGTTGCACCCCAATATACACCAGGGGAACGGGCACGGTGGCATCTTGCGTTTCGCTAAGCCCAGTGGCGGACTGACGAACCTCGGCTTCCACATCGACGATACGAACATTGATGCCGATGTCGATGTTCAAGGTATTCAGCGTCGCGGTGCGCAAAAAAGGCAGACCGTAGTAAAGGGCCACATCGTATTGATTGATGGTCAATTTGGAAAAAAACGGCACGTTGCCCGCGAATTCGAAATCGCCGAAGTCGAAATCGACATTTTTCAGACCCGTCCCCTCGAACTCCGAAGGGGCGGCCATCAGGTAGATGTTGGGGAGAAACAAGGGCATGTCGATTTTGACGCGGCCATGCAGACGTGTTTCGCTGTCATAATTCAGGTCATCATCCACTTCGAGAAAGTCAAAGATGTCATCGGCTCGATAGCTGGCATCACCGCTGATATCCTGGTACCAGCCTCCCGCCGCCGCTTCCAGTCCAACGGCATGGGCGGAGGACGCCGCCATCACCCAGATTAAAACAACCAACCAAATCGTGCGTTGCTTCACCATAGTTGCCTCCTGTTTGTCCGCGTTCTACGTTGTTCATGCTTGCGGGGATTATCGCCCCGATGATTCATTCTCTTGAGCCAATTTGGCTGCGCTTCTGAAAATCAGCGCTTGCCGGCCACCCAAAAAAGAAAATGGCCAAACGAACCTGATACCGATAGGAGAGGCGTTTCAGTCAGATTCAGCGCATGCGGTGGCCGGAAGAAAAATAGTGGATTGCGACGGCCGTCAGTGTAGATCGGGGGAATATATTTACCGAGTTGGCGTTTGGGAACCCCTGCGCAAACCCGCTTGCGGCGGGAAGAATGGATCTGCAATCACTTCTATTGGTCCAGCCCGCTTCTCACCATCAGCTTTTGGCCGATCTTAAGGAGACTGTCTTTTCCCAAACCGTTCATCTTGAGCAGATTTTCTACTTCAATGTTATAACGCTTGCCGATGTTGTAAAAAGTATCGCCCGCGGCCACTGTATGGTACAGCCGCTGTCCCCGCAGCGGTTTGGCCGGCTGCAGAACGGCTCCGGCCGTTGGTGCCGGCCTTGATTGCACAACTTCGCCGAGTTGCTTTTGCACCTTTTCCAGGCTCATGGAGAGATGGTCCAGGCGCAATGACATGGGGGACTCACCCCGATCGAAGCTATCCTTGAACTTTTCAAAAGATTTGGCCTGTTCCCAAATACGGGTCACTTTCTCGTCGATGGCTTCATACTTTGCCAAACGCTCTTGAAGCAGAGCCAGTTGCCCGGCATCCGGTCCATGGTTCCGGTTGTTCAGCAGAAGCATCAGCAAGGCCGCCACGGAGGTCACGATGGCAAGGCCGAGAAGAACGAAGACAATTGAATTCCGATCCAGCTTTCGAAATCTTGTTGAATCCTTGCCTTTGGCCCAAGGCGAGTATTGTTCTTCGTCGAAATATTTTTCTTTTTCTACCTGGCCCTGAATGCCTTGGGCATCCTTCCATTTCATATCATCATCCTCCAGGCACCCGGATCGCCCTAAATTCCCGAAGCTCCGGATCTTTGTATGCTATAAAACACTTTTATTCATTTCGATCAAGCACAAATAGAATCAGTCCACGCCCCAATGGGGGGATCCATCCGGCCCCGCCCAAAGGAGGCATTCTAGTGTTGAAAATGGACCGGCCGGGATATATAGCGATGTTGATTTCACACCGATTTTTAAAGGTGCGATCTTCGTGTGACCCAACCCGGTTGGCATGCATGAATGTTGTCGGCCTGCGGCGGTTGCGTTCAGGCAACCGCCGGCTTGTAAATATCGTCCTCAGGAGGAACATGAACCAGCATACGCATTTATTCGTAGAGACATACCAGGGCCTGGTGGGTTTCGGCCTCAATCGTGAAACCGATGAAAATACGGCGATCTATTATCTTCAAAAGTTCGCCGATGATGCACTGATGCAGGTTATGATAAAAAGGTTGTCGGATGAAGAGCTCAGGAATTTGTTCGATCTGATATCGGCTCTGCTGCGCAAGCACCTGAATGAAGCGGAATATCATCGT
The DNA here is from genome assembly GCA_003599575.1 of Desulfobacteraceae bacterium. Lineage (GTDB taxonomy): Bacteria > Desulfobacterota > Desulfobacteria > Desulfobacterales > Desulfosarcinaceae > Desulfatitalea. The sequence continues at coordinate 26,421 of QZKV01000078.1, forward strand.
TTGTTTCTTAAAGAAGAAAAACTTTGAAGATGAGAAGCGGTGCCGTCAAGCCGAAGGGCCTGCTCGCACCGCATTTGCAAAGCAGGCGCGGCCTTGAGATTCCAAGACCATTGCAGGGCTGAATTCTTGGCGGTGCCCAGGGCAACGGCACGCACTGGGGGCATCCTGTACAGAAACATTCGCTGGAATCCGGCCGAACTCATTTTGCGTTCAACGGCAGCTTGGACTTCAACGATTCGGCGCCGCATTGGAACCTGGTCAATGTGGAGAAGAAGTGGGAGGTTGCACATCTTCCACCGATCAGAAGGCATCCATCGGCAATTTCACTTACCTATCTTTACGCTCGGGAGTTGTGCCCCGGGCGACCGCCAATCTCGTATCACCGGGCGCGGACCCTCAGGATGCTTGAGTCCATCAACAGGTTGAACTTGCCAGCGCCGGTTTTCGCACACCACCTTCGGTCAGATGATTGATTTTTTCAAGCAGGGCTTGAAGCGCAAAAGGTTTGGGCAGCACTTCGTCGAAATCGCCCCCCTGCAACAAGCGAGGCGTTCCCGAGACGCCGATGATGGGCGTCCTACCCCTGCTGGAACAGCGGATGTAGTGGACCACATAGTGGCCATCCACGCCCGGCATGCCTACATCTGTAATAACCAGATCGTAAACCGCTTTATCGAACTTGGCCAGACCGCCCACGGCATTGTCCGCAGTGTCCACCGTCCAATTTGAACGGCTCAACACCAGCTGCAGCATATCGCGAATCATGCCTTCATCATCTATGACCAGTACACGACCCACGTTGGCTCATTCAGGTTTAGGTCCGAAAGAATTATGCACATTATATAGTGGCGTGCTCATATGTCAAGCACAATATGTGGAGTACATATCACGGCCCGAGCTTGCGTCGCAAGCTGCCCATCCGATCCCAAAAACCAGGCCGGGTTCCATCGCAAACGGCTGTAGAAATCTTAAGGACCAAATGTGCTGAAGCTGAGAAATGAGCGCTGAACCAATATCATGTGCACGGCTGAAAGCGCAGACGCGACCGCAGGTTATGCAAGCGACGGCCTGATGTCAAAGGTCAAAAAAGGCGGTTGACCGCCTTTATGGGTCCGTTTGCAGGCAAGCTGACAAACATTTGTCATCATAGGGAAATTTAGGTCGCCTGGGCATTCTGAAGGCGCCCCGGCTGGGGTTTTGGCTGCGCTGAAAAGAGAATGAAATCGAGGCATAAAACGACTTGTGAACAATTTATCAACAAGCGCCGGATTCGATTTTACGACGGGAATTCGAGATTTTTGGGGTTCGGCAGGGGGGAGGTATGCCAAAGGACCGCAAGCAAACCCGTTCCATGTGCCGCGGCCTCAAATTGATGGGGGTTTTTGCGGGTTCATCAAACCTTATATTTGCCGAAATCCTCCGGAGAAAGATTTTCCAGATACTCGGCCCATTTTTTCCCTTCTTCGCTTTGGTCCAACACCTCGACATCACCCTCGCCCCGTTTGGATTTTTCGATAACCTTTTCATCCACGTAGATAGGGGCTTCGAAGCGCAGCGCGATGGCAATCGCGTCGCTGGGCCGGGCATCCAGGGTAAACGAGTGGGAGTCGCTGTCGAAGTGAATCAGCGCAAAAAAAGTGTTGTCGCGCAGATCGCATACCTCCACTTTAGTCACCTTGATGTTGAGATGGCGGCTGAAATTTCTAAACAGATCATGCGTCATGGGACGCTCGAATTGAATGTTTTGAAGTACCGAAGCGATGGAAGTTGCTTCCAGCAGACCAATCCAAATGGGAATGGCCTGATCGCCCGTTTCGGTTTTCAGTATGATGATAGGTGTATTTGAGGTGGGGTCCATCGTCAGCCCCGCCACATTGGCTTTATGCAGCATACGTTTGCGCTCCTTTTCCCGAAGATCCAATGGGGGGCGATAGCATCCGTCCCCACAGGCTGTGCGCCATTGCTTTGTCTATCATGAGCTCCAAGATGCACCCTGTCAATAATTGATTCCCGGCATCGTGCGGCGCTTCTTGAATAAAATGAACGATTTTGTTGGTACCGGTTCTGCCCGACCACTGCGTTCCTGCAAGCGGCACGGGGAATTGTCTCTCCTCGGTTTCGTCGGACAGATGTTTGCTTAAGCCGTCGACCAGAATCCGTTGTATGCTTCCCACCATAGATTGGTTTTTCTGGAGCGTGAATGCTTCCTGGCAGGCCAAAACCTTTTGCAGACGCTCCTTTTTGATCGACTCTTCGATTTTGCCGGAGAATCGGGCGGCCGGCGCATCGGGTCGATCCGAATAGATAAAGGCAAACAGCCCGTCAAAGGCAACCTGTCGCAACAGATTCAAGGTGGCCTCGAAATCCGCCTCCGATTCCCCCGGAAAACCGACGATGACATCCGACGTAAGGGCGATGTGCGGACAGATGCTCCTGAGCCGGGCAACTTTTTCAAGGTAGTGCCGGCGGTCGTAGCGGCGGTTCATCATTTTTAAGACCGCATCCGAACCGGATTGTACGGGCAAATGGATATGCGGGCAAAGCTTTTCCAGTCGCACGAAGGCCTGCATCAAATCCGTGGACAAGTCCTTGGGATGAGAGGTGGTAAACCGTATGCGTTCCAATCCCTCGATGGCGTTGACTTTGGCCAGCAGCTGATCGAAGGAACATAAGCCCTCTTTTTGGCCGTAGCTGTTCACATTTTGCCCCAGCAACGTCACTTCGCGTACGCCGTGAGCGACGAGATGGCGGATTTCGGATATGATCTCCTCGGGCGGGCGGCTCGATTCCCGGCCGCGCACGTGCGGGACGACGCAATAGGCGCAAAAATTGTCGCACCCCCGCATGATGGTCACAAACGCCGATATGTCCGATGAGGCCACCGCTCCAAGGGTAAAATCGTCCGGCGTAATTGCCGGCGCCAGTTTCACATCCACCAAACGGCAGCGCGTGGCCGCGATCCGCCGGATGAGTTGCGGTAATCGCCGGATGGCATGCGTACCGAAGACCAGATCCACATGCGGCATGCGCGATAAGATCTTTTGTCCCTCCTGTTGCGCCACGCACCCCCCGATGCCGATGATCAGCTCGGGTTTGTGTTGTTTGAGGGCCGCCATACGGCCCAGAAAGCTGAAGGCCTTCTGCTCGGCCTTGGCGCGGATGGCGCAGGTATTGACGATGATGACGTCCGCATCTGCCGGATCACCGGTCGGTGCATAGCCCAGGGGAGCCAGACGATTCTGAATCTGCCCGGAGTCATAAACATTCATCTGACATCCCATGGTGTTTACATATAATCTTTTTACTTCCATGCAATCCACTCAGTTGATTTCGCAGTTCGGCGCCGCAGGGCGGGGTTCAACCATAAAGTGGCGCCCCAGATCGAGCATGACCGCCTCTGCCGTATCTTCGCATCCCGGTGCAATGGACAACACGATGGCACCGCTTCCGGCATCCAGGGTGGTGACCACGGCCACCCCTTCATAGGCTTCGAAGACGAATCGCACCCTGTTGATGTACCGGCGATCCACGCGGTAATAGCGCTTGGTTGTATTCAATTTAGCTTCCTTTCTCCTTGTCCCGAACCCTTTTATAGGATATGGCCCCATCATGCAATTGCAATGGAAAATCCTACAGCCGGATCGCAACCTGGTCCGGGAAATTCAGCAAGGGCTTCAGTGTCATCCGCTCACCGCGGCCATCCTGGCAAATCGGAACATCGCTTCATCCCACCAGGCCGTTCATTTCATGCAGCCGGGGCTGGAAAACCTGCCTGCCCCAACGGCACTCAAGGGGATTCAAAAAGCGGCCGAGCGCATCGTACGCGCGCTTCGGCTTCAAGAGAAAATCATGGTTTTCGGCGATTATGATGCCGACGGCATTACTGCGACCGCAGTGATGTTCAACTTCCTCAAGGCAGCCGGTGCGGATGTGTTTTACCACCTGCCCCATCGTGTCGAGGAGGGGTACGGCTTGCTGCCCATGCATATCATGCAATTGGGTGTACCTCAACGCGTCGGTCTGATCATAACCGTAGATTGCGGCTCCAGCAGCTTCGACGCGGTGGCTGCGGCCAAACGTTTCGGCATTGACGTCATCGTTACGGATCACCACAACATCAACGGCGGCGGCCTGCCAGAAGCGCATGCGGTCATCAATCCCAAAATGGCGGATCAGCCGACCGAATTTTCCGATCTGGCCGGTGTGGGGGTGGCCTTTTACCTGGTGATCGCCCTGCGGGCCGCATTAAGGGCGCAAGGGTGGTGGCAAGATCGCCCCGAGCCCAACCTGAAGTCGTATTGCGACTTGGTGGCCATCGGCACGATTGCCGACATGGTCTCCCTCAAGGGCGTGAACCGCATTCTGGCACGCGCGGGATTGGATCAAATCAACACAGATCCGCGGCCGGGTGTAAAAGCGCTGCTGAACGCCTGCGGCGTTCGGCATACGCCGATCAACGCGGAAGATATCTCATTCAGGCTGGGGCCGCGCATCAATGCGGCCGGGCGCGTGGCCCATCCCAGGATCGCCTTCGACCTGCTCAATGCGCCCTGTCTGGAAGCGGCGCGTCCCCTGGCCGAAGACCTGAACGTGCTCAACTCTCGCCGGCAGGAGACTGAAAATGAAATCTTTCAGCAGATCATCGGCAGCCTGGAAAAACGGCGCGACTGGTCCACCCGCAATTCACTGCTGCTGGCGGGCTGCGATTGGCATGAAGGGGTCCTGGGGATCGTCGCGGCCAAACTGGCGGCGCGCTATCATCGCCCGGTGATGGTTGTCTCGGCCAGGGAGGGCATGGCCAAAGGGTCGGCGCGCAGCGTGCCGCAAGTGGATTTGTACGCAGCGCTGGCGCAATGCGCGCATCTGCTGGAAAAATACGGC
>QZKV01000151.1 GCA_003599575.1 Desulfobacteraceae bacterium
ACTCGCTACCCGGTAGCTGGCCAGCTTTCCGGAGCGGGATTCGCACCCGCTTGACTACACGACCTTGCCCGGCCGCACAATCATTCTGTCCCCGGCTTCCTGTATTGCGCTCAGCGCGGAGCCTGCTCCGCCAGAAACCGGTCGACCAACGGACCGATGCGGTCAAAGGCGTCTTCCAGCAGATAATGGCCGGCATCGGCAAAGTAATGGCACTGGGCTCGGGGAAACCTGGCCCGCCACTCATTATAAAAATGGTCATTAAAACAGAAATCCCGGCCGCCCCAGCAGATCAGCATCGGGGTCTCGGCAAACAGGCCAAGGCCCTGCTCAATTTCGGTCAGCACAGGCCAGGAGGGGTCACTGGCGGATAAGGGGATATCCTGGACAAAGCGCAGGGTGGCGATGCGGTTTTGCCAGGAATCATAGGGCAGCAGATAGCCACGGGCAATTGCCGGCGGCAGCCTTTTTGCCACGGCCATGTGGATGGCCGCTCCGGCAAAGGCATTGAAGCCGCGAATCAGCAGCGCCCCCAGCAGCGGGGTGCGGCAGATCCTGATGCGCCAGGGGATCCGCTCAGACCGGAAGGCCGCGGTATTGAAAATCACCAGGGAGTTGATCTGTTCATGATGGCGCACGGCATAGCCCATGCCGATGGCCCCGCCCCAGTCATGCACCACCAGGGAGAGTTTGTCGATCTGCAGAGCTCCGAGCAGATGTTCGAGATTGGCAATGTGGCTGGCCAGCCGGTAAGGGTAATCCTGGGGTTTGTCGGAAAGCCCGCAGCCGAGATGGTCCGGCACGATCACCCGGCATCTCTCTTTCAGGAGTGCGGCAAGATTGCGATAAAAGAACGACCAGGAAGGGTTGCCATGCAGCATGACCACCGCAGGACCCTGCCCCACATCAAGATAGGAGAGGGTATTGCCATCAGGCAGTTGGTGGGAACAGGGGGAAAAGGGATAGCCATGAACCGGCAATCGCGGCTCACTCATGCTGACCAGAGGTCTCCTCATCGGCCGGCCGGGTACGGGGAGAAGACGGGAAGGCATGGTCCTTGATCAGCTGCTGGAGATACCCCAGATGCTCCTGCACCATGGCCTCGGTTTTTTTGCGTTCCTGAATTTCCCTGGCAAGTTGGGCATTCAAAGCGGTCAGCTCCGCGGTCTTCTTCAGCAGTTCGTCTCGATGATGCTTGAGATCAAGATGGGTCTTGATGCGGGACTTGACAATGGCCATATTGAAAGGTTTGCGGATGTAATCCACCGCTCCCAGGGAAAGGCCCATGGCCTCATCCTCCTCGTCAATCAGGGCGGTAATGAACATCACCGGAATCGCCCGGGTATCTTCATTTTCCTTGAGTTTCCGGCACACCTCATAACCATCCATCTGGGGCATCATGATATCCAGCAGGATAAGATCCGGCTGGGGATTTTCCGCCGCGAGCCGCAGGGCTTCCGGACCATTATCGGCAAAGATGACATCATATTCCAGGCGCAGCATCTCCACCAGAATCCTGATATTTGCCGGGACGTCATCAACAAATAGAAGTCGAAATCTCTGCCGCTGCGTTGTCATGTCCTGCCTCCTTTTGTTTTTACCACTCCACGCCAAGCATGAGACAATTGATGCCGCTGCCGATGCCCAGCAGGGCGGCCTTCTGCCCGGCGCGCAGCACCTGCTGCTCCACGGCGACAGCCATGGTCAACGGAGCGGAAACCGATCCCACATTACCCCAAGAGGGCAATGTTTCAAAATTTTTTTGCGGGGCAAGCTGTAATTTCTCAAACAGGAGCTGGGCATGGGCCCGGCCCACCTGGTGGCAGAAAAAATGATCAATGCCAGCCTCAGCCCAGGCCAGCTCCGCCTGAAAATCCCGCCAGGTGAGCAAAGCGGTTTCCACCCCCTGCTTCATGAGCTCTTCCGAGTCCGTGGCCATCAGAATGCCTTCATTACTGCTGTGGCCTCCCTGACAGAGATTATTGTGGCTGCTGTTGGCCCGCACGGCCCCGCCGCGCAGCAGATGCCCCGTATCATGCTCTGACCTGTCGCCCAGCACCATGGCCACGGCGCCGGAACCGATGGTAAAGGAGGCAAAACTTGCCTTGACCGATTTACGGGTGAGCGTCTCGTCGGTCAGCAGGTGCTGGATGGTCGTCTCGACCAGATTCTCAGCGGTCTCGCCGGCCACCACCAGGCCCTTCTTCACCTGTCCCAGCTCGATCATGTTGGCCAGCATGGTCATGCCGTTGAGAAAGCCGAGACAGGCATTGGACAGATCAAAGACATAGCATTTTTCCGGCAGGCCCAGCTGCTGGTGCACAAAGGAGGCCGTGGCCGGCTCCAGCATGTCGCGGGAAACCGAGGTGAAGATGAGGCAGCTGATGTCAGCTGGCGCAACACCCGCCAGTTCCAGGGCCTTGCGGCCGGCAATGGCCGCGCAGTTGCTCGGCCTGGTGTCCCGGTCCCAGAAACGTCGCTGCCGAATGCCGGTCATCAGTTCCAGCCGCCCTTCAGGCAGCTTCAAGCGCTGATACAGGGGGGCCAGCCGTCTCTCCAGCGCCTCTGAGGTCACCACATGGGGGGGCGCCTCATAGGCGGGCGGATACAGGCAGACGCGCTGGTAACGCATGGCTCAACCCACGACCCTGGCCACGATTTGCGCGTCAAAATAGTTGATGCCCATGCCGGCATCCACCACCAGACACTGGGCCGTGATGCCGGAGGAGCGCGGCGACAGCAGAAAAACCGCGGCATCAGCCGCCTCCCTGGTCTGCACGGCCGTCTTGCGCAGGGTGGCGGTCTCGGCAAAGAGATAGCTGTCCACATAGCCCGGGATGCCGGCTGAGGCCGAGGTCTTCAGCAGTCCCGGACAGACGGCGTTGAACCGCACCCGGGAAAAGGCGGAAAAACTTTTGGCCAGAAAGGCCAGCGACGATTCCAGCGCCGCCTTCACCGGCGCCATATACCCGTAATTTTCCGCCGCCATCCTGGTGGTGGAGATCGATATGGTGACCACCGAGGCATCGGGGTCAAAATAATCTTTAAAATGATTGCAGAGTGCTATCAGGGAAAAACAGGAGATATCAAGGGATTGGAGGAAATCCTTTTTCAGGGTCGCATGAAAGGGCTGCAGACCTTCCGAGTAATTGGCATAGGCAATGGAATGCACCAGGCCCGCCAGTTTTCTGCCGCCAAGGTATGCCGCAATTTCATCACGCACCCGGATGATGTTTGCCTCGTCTTCCACATCGCAGATGAATACCCTGGCCGCGGGAAACAGCTTTGCCGCCGTCTTGCGCCGCTCCTCACTCCTGACCACATGGATGACTTCAGCGCCTTGCTCGACCAGCGCTGCGGCAATGGCGCAGGCCACCGATTTCCGGTTGGCCAGCCCGAAAACGACAAAAACCTTATCCTGCAGATTAAGAAAACTCATGATTCGTCAAATACCGGTTCCGGATTGCCTTTCATGGTGACCTCTCTTCTTGCCGGGCGAAGTGCGGGGCGTCGGACATGGCACAGGCAAAATCAACCTTGACCGCTGTTTTGTCATGCACCAGCACCCTGCCCTTGAGAAACCAGACAGTGCCGACCTGCTCGTTCAGCTTGACCTCCAGGGTGATGGTTTCCCCAGGTTTGACCTCACGCTTGAATTTGGCGCCGTTGATCCGGGTCAGCACGGGAACACCCGTTACCTCGGCCGGGTTCCCATCATGCCGGTCCTGGCGCAGCAGTTCGGCGATGAGCAGGGCGCCGGCCTGGAAAACAGCCTCACAGAGAATGACGCCGGGCAGAATGGGATAAGCGGGATAATGGCCCTGAAAGATATCGAGATCCGCCGGGATATTTTTTTCCGCGACCAGCACGCCGTCAGCGCAACTGACCACCCTGTCCACCCAGAGAAAGGGCGGCCGGTGGGGAATCCGGGCATAGATGAAATCCCTAGAGTCCGCCATTGACATCCAGCACTGCGCCGTTGATGTAGGAGGCCCTGGCCCCGGCCAGAAAAAGCACCGCGTCCGCCACCTCCTCGGGGGTGCCGAACCGGCGCATGGGCACCATTTTTTTATACTCGGCCACCTGCTCCGGGCTGAGATCATTGAGCAGTTCCGTGGCAATAAAGCCCGGCGACACGCAGTTGACCGTGATCCTTCTTTTGGCGGTTTCCTTGGAGAGCGAGCGCATCATGCCGATCTGGCCGGCCTTGGAGGCGGCATAATTGGCCTGGCCGGCAAAACCCAGCCGGGCCATGGGGGAGGTGATGAAGATGATCCGCCCGTATTTCTGCTTCATCATCAATTGCACGGCAAATTTCGCCATGTTGTAGGATCCGCTGAGGTTGACGTCAATCACCCGCCGCCAGTCATCCTCTTTCATCATGGCCAGCACCGAGTCACGGCGGATGCCGGCGTTGTTGACCAGCACATCGATGGTGTCATACTGCTGCTCGATGCGGCCGTAAAGTGCTTCAACCGCCGCATAATCGCTCACGTCACACTGGTGGAGCTGCAAAAGCTCGCCATAGGCCGCGCACTCCTGCTGAAAATCCTCCGCCGACCTGACATTGCCGCCATACAGCCCGAGCACCCTTGCCCCCTGCTGCAGAAAGGCCAGGGCAATGGCCCGGCCCAGGCCGCGGGTGGCCCCGCTCACCACTACTTTCCGTCCCGTAAATTCACTCATATTCAGCTTCTCAGAAAGGCATCCGCATCATTGGCGACAATCACCCCGTAATTGATGGCCCCCAGCCAGCCGGACATGATGATCCCCACCGAGCCCACATGAAAGAGGCCGGGAACGACCTTGAAGATCTTGCGGGAGATGTCAAGCCCGGGAAATTTCGTGCCGAAAGAGGTCCCCTTGGTGTGCAGGGTATAGCGGTTAAAGGTCCTGGGCGTGGCGGCCTCGAGCCAGTCGATCTTGCCGCGGATAGCCGGGATGTAGCGCTCGAGATCAAGCAGGCAGCGTTCGATCATCGCCTGCTTGGCTGCCTGGTACTCTGCATCAGCCAGGTCGGCCCAGTCATCAAAATTGCCGTTCATGGAGGCGACCACCGTATAGTCGGGGTTGGCCGGACGGGTCTGGGGATAATAGATGGAAAAGGTCCTGCTCCTGGTTTTCATATCCCGCAGCTCCAGGGAATCAAATTCCGGCGCCGTGGAGGTAAAGAGCAGATCACCCACCTCGGGAAAGGATTCCCCCGGGCTGATGCCGATATAGACCTGGCAGCTGGAGTTATTGATCTTAACCTTGTTGAAGTCCGCAAGAAAATCCTCGGGAAAGGCCTCCCGGCCGGCCAGGTCGTCCACGGTGTTGGTAATGCCGCTGTTGGAAATGACGCAGGGGGCGCTGATCACCCTGTCGCCCACCGCCACACCTTTCACCCTGCCCTGTTCAATGACAATGCGCTCAACCCTGGAATTTGTGCAGATGGTGACGCCGTTGGCCTCCAGTTCATCACGCATCATGCCGATCAGATGGTCCGTGCCGCCCTGGAAGGTGAAAACCCCCTTATCCATGAAGTTGGAAAAGACGATGCCATAAGTGATGGCCGGGTCATCGAGGGTTGAGCCGTTGGCGTAGGAAATCGGCTCCATGAGCAGACGGTGCACATCGGTGCGGCCGGGAAAGAATTTCTCGAAAAGTTCCCTGGTGCTCATGGCCAGGTCGTCATAGAAGTTCATTTTGCGCACCGTGGTGAAGAAATCATCGATCACCGCGGCGGAGATGCCGAATTTTTCCTGCAGGATACGGGTGAAATCCTGCCGGTCAAAGGTAGTGGTCAGGGAGAACTGCGGGTTGTCAAACACAATATGCCGGAGCTGAACGATGGAGTTCTTGATCGCCTCATTCCAGTATTTGCGGCAGGTCTTGACCATGCCATAGGGAAAACCATGGAGAGAGACATCAAAGATATGGTGTTTGCGCTTGAACCAGGTGGCAAGTCCGCCCAGCCGGTGGTGGTGCTCCAGCAGCAGCACCCGGTGCCCGGCCCGGGCCAGACGATTGGAGACCGTCAGTCCGCCCAGGCCTGAACCGACCACGATGACGTCGTAACGCTCTTTTGCCTTTTCGATTGATTGATAAACCATGAGACGAGGTATTTAGTCTATAGGTGTTTAGTCTGTAGGTATTTAGTCTGTAGGTGTTTAGGGGCCGTTAAAAAATAACCATTACATATCTAACCATTTAGTTACAGCCCCTTATGCCGTTTACGGCATCTCGCTGTTACAGTTATTTTTGAACAACGGCTTAGTCTGCAGGTGATGGAGAATTACCAGAGGGAACCGGAATTGATCCCTGAATCTCGACCATTGTTGTGACCGGATTCAGCCTGAGCACCTAATAGACTACAGTCTAAACACCCTCAGAAGTTAACAGATGTTGATTAACTATGGTCACCCCGCTGAGCATGGAGCCAACAATGCCCAGAAAGCCCTGATCCGTGCCGGCAATGAAAACATTGCGGCAGGGGGTCCTGCCGTCCTTGATCTTCACCGGACTGCCATAAACGGCGCCGCGGGCCTTGGCCGTATACCTTTCAATGGTAACCGGGGTGAAACTGTCCTCATATACAATGTTTTGCTGATAATTCCCAATGATTTTAGCGGTGATCTCCCGGGAGCGCGCCCCCCAGTGCTGCTTCATCGCCCCGTAGTCAAGGGCCGAGGCCTTTTTCCACAGATCATAGTTGGCGGCATGGGTGACGCGGATCTGAAAATAGTCGGACGGCGGCATGCCCTGGAAATTTTCAGGAAAACAGATCACTCCCCAACTGGTATCAACCGCTTCCGCCGGCCGGCAGTATTGCCAGCGATCGGACAGATTGTAAAAGATAATGGTGTGTTCGGCCTTCACCTCTTTTTTTGCCTGACCGGGCAGGATGGAGATCGATTCGACAAAGCTCATGCGGCCCGCATACCTTTCCTCCTGCCGTGGCAGGGCGAGCATGGCAAAGGTGCCGGGGGCGCCGGCCGTGGAAATGATGGCCTCGCAGCTGATGGTTTCCCCGCCGGCCAGCTTTACGTGGCTGGCTTTCTCCCCGCTCATGCCGATTTCTTCCACCTGGCTGTTGAAGCGGATTTCGCCGCCATGGGCGGTGAACCTGTCCACCAGCAGGGCCAGGAAGTCTTTCATGGTGCCGGCCGGCCGGAAAAAACCCTCCTGATAAATGGAGCGGAACATGATGACAAACTGGGAAAAATCCATGTCATGCTCTTCACTGTTGCCGTAAACCATGAGCGGCAAGAGCAGCATGTCGATCAACAGCGGATCGCTCAGGAAACGGCCGAGCATGGCCCGGGTGGAAAGCCATTCCCGGGGGGTAAAAGGCTCGTAGCCGTTCAGTTCGGCCAGCAGACGGTTGAAGCCGGCAATTTCGGCGGGAAAGCGGGAGGCTATTTCATCTTGTAACAGATTGAAATCATTTGAAAAACGAAGAGTATTTCCCCCGGGGAAATGGATGAGCGAAGAGTATTGCTCATGGGTGACGAAGTCATGGCGGGAAAGTTTGAGTTGCCGGAAGAGGCGGTTTAACGGGGCTCGTTTGTCGCCGGGACCGGCAAAGTTGGTCATGGCATGCAGACCGGTCTCCAGCAGGAAGCCCTTGCGGAAATAATAGGAGTTCAGCCCGCCGGCAATAGCGTGCTTTTCAAGAATCAGAACAGAGCCGCCGAAGCGGGCGAAACGGATACCGGCGGCCAGCCCGGAAAGGCCGCCGCCGATAATGATGAGAGAATAATCAGCCACCGGCTGTTTTACACGCGGTTAATTTCCGGCGATGTGGCGAAAACCTCCCGACCGCCGTCCAGAGCCGAATAACTCATTGATAATCCTCAAAAATTTTTGAAAGCAGACTTTTTTCACAAAGCCTTCAATTTAGGTTCCAGATAATTGATACAGCTGGTTAAGGTGGCCAGTTCAGGATAATCCGCTTCAGGAATCTGCAGTTTGTAGCGTTTCCGCAATTCCATGACGATATCGAGAAAATCCATGGAGTCCAGGTCAAGCTGGTCGCGCAGGGGTTCATCCGGATTAAGGCCAGCCATATCCGCATCTTCATCGATATCGGCAATTATTTCTAAAATGACGTCTTTTATCTCACCACGTGTCATGTTTACTCCATATTCACTCAATGGCATGCCGGCAGCAGCACCCATAACCTTTTGGTCAAATTTTCTCTTCTACAAATTTTCTGACGATCACCACGGAATTGATTCCGACCATGCCGAATGAGTTATTCAAAATTGTGCTAATATTGTCAAGCTGTTTTGGCGAATGAGCAACAATATTGGCCAAAGCGCAATCCTCATCGAGATGATCGAGATTAATCGTCGGATGCACCAGGCCATCAGCAAATGCCGGCAGATTGCCGGCCAGTTCGAGCACCCCGGCGGCGCCCATGGCGTGTCCTATCACACTCTTCGTGTTATTGATATAGGTTGAGCTGCTTGCCGCAAAAACATCCCGTATCGCCCGGCACTCCTCCACATCGCCCTGCCTGGTGCCGGTGGCATGGGTATTGATGATGTCGATATCCGCCGGGGCAAGGCCGGCCCGCTTTAAGGCCAGCAGCATGCATTCTGCCTGGCGCGGGCCATAGGGCAGAACAAAATCACGGGCATCGGAGTTCATGGCATAGCCGGCAATTTCACCATAAATTGCCGCGCCGCGGTCAAGGGCCCGATCAAGCCGCTCCAGCACATAGACGCAGCCTCCCTCGGAAATGACAATGCCGTTGCGGTCCCGGTCAAACGGCCGGGAAGCCTGGCGGGGATCGTCATGCTCGGCCAGGGCGCCCTGGGCCTTGAAGCTGGCAAAAATCCCGAAGGAGCCGGTGCATTCGGAAATGCCACCGCACAGCGCCAGGTCCACTTCCCCGAGCCTGATCATCTGCGCGCCCTGAATAAGTGCGGCATTGCCGGCCGCGCAGGCGGCTCCCACCGAATAATGGGGACCGGTGATGCCAAGGTTCATAGTGATCTCACCGGCCGGGTTGTTCAAGACCGTGCGCGGATTATGATGGTGGGTCCAGTAATCAACGTTATAATCAAACTTGCTGATATTATAGACTTCATTTTCCGTCTCAACCGTGCCGTGCTCGGTAAGGCCGATATAGACCCCGGTGTTTTCGCGTTCATAGCCGCTGAAATCAATGCCCGCATCGAGCAGGGCCTCATTGGCGCAATAGACCCCGATGCAGCCGGCCCGGGTGCCGCGTTTGTTTTCCTTTTTCTTGCGGTACCTTGTCTCATCAAAGGAGCATATCCCCGCATGCACCTTACCCACATAACGCAGATCAATAGTCTGTATCTCGCTTGCGCCGGCCAGCAGCTTGCGGCGGAAATCCGCAAGATTGCTGGCATTCGGGGCGGCAAGGCCGACACCGGTGATGACGATTCGTTGTTTTGCTGGTAAGTTTTTCATGTGGATGCAATTGTTTCAAAAAATAAGAACTTTTTAATATAGCTGATTTTTCAGGCCATGTCGATCAAGAAAATAAAGGAAAAAATAATTGGTGAACAATAGTGAAAAGAGACAGAAGGCAGAATGGTGCGCGGCCCGAGCGGAGATATACCGGAGCCCAAGGGCACTTTCGGCTACTATATATAGTTTAACGATTTCAATATGTTAAACAAAAAAATAGACAGCTGCGGCATATCAATGCACTTTAGACACTTCCATTGCCTGGCGTCCCTCAACAACCCTGAGGGGGGTCTTGCCAGCCTTTTTCTCCTTATCGCTGACATGCAGCCCGTTGTATTCGGGCACGATTTGCCGGAGGTGGTTGATAAGCTCCGGCACGTCACGGCTGGTTGCCGCCCTGCCCAGCCGCTGCAGAACGTCGATCAGCCAGTCCCAGTCGCATTGCCGGGCGCTGGCCAGCTGTAATTTCGGATGGGTGGTGCCCCGCAGGTCTTCACTTTCATGAAAGATCTCTTCAAAGAGTTTTTCCCCCGGCCGCAGACCAATATACTCAATCTGTATGTCGCGGTGCGGCACCAGCCCGGACAAGCGGATCATCTGCTCGGCGAGATCCCTGATATAAATCGGTTCTCCCATCTCGAGGACAAAAATCTCCCCGCCCTTGCCCATTGACCCGGCCTGCAGAATAAGGCCTACCGCCTCCGGAATGGTCATGAAGTAGCGCTTGATTTCCCGATGGGTAACGGTAACCGGTCCGCCGTTTTTGATCTGTTTTTCAAAAAGCGGCACAACAGAGCCCGCCGAACCGAGCACATTGCCGAAGCGGGTGGTGATGAATTTCGTCTGGGAACGGAGATCGAGATTCTGACAGTAAATCTCGGCAATGCGCTTGGTGGTGCCCATGACATTAGCCGGATTGACCGCCTTGTCGGTTGACACCAGCACAAACCGGTCGACTTGGTAGCGGTCGGCGGCATCCGCCACCATCCTGGTGCCGAAAACATTGTTCTGCACCCCTTCCGCCGGATTGAGCTCCAGCATGGGCACATGTTTATAGGCTGCGGCGTGGAAGACCACATCAGGGGTAAACTTACGGAAAACCCAGTCAACCCTGTCGTAATTCTTCAGATCACCCAGCACATTGATAATCTTCAGATCAGGGAATAAGGAGCGCAGTTCATAATCAATGTCATAGAGATTAAACTCACTGTGATCAAAAATAATAAGCTTCGCCGGCTGAAGTCCCGCGACCTGCCGACAGAGCTCTGAACCGATGGAGCCGCCCCCGCCTGTCACCAGCACCGTCCTGTTATTCAGATAGCCGACAATCGCCTGCTGATCCAGCTCGACTGTCTCCCGGCCGAGCAGATCTTCAAGCGTCACCGGCCGCAGCTGCTTTGCCTCGACCTGATTCCCGGACAGCTCGATCAGGGAAGGCAGGGTTTTACATTCGACCTCCGCTCTGGCACACTCGGCAACAAGCCGTTTGACGGTTTCACGGCTGGCGGAAGGAATGGCGAACAGCACCAGATCCACGTCCAGCAATCTGACTATTTCACGAATATTTTCCGAACCTCCATACACGCGAACGCCGTGGATTTCCCGATTATGTTTTTTGCGATCATCATCGACAAAAGCAACCGGTTGATACTCCTGCTTGAGGATAAGATCTCTCAGCAGCAGTTCTCCCGCCTGGCCTGCCCCGACGATGAGCGTCCGCCTCCCTCCCTCCTTATTCAACTGTAAGCGCTGATCTTTAAACCAGCGGTAGCAGAGACGAGGCCCGGTCAGTCCAATAATCAGCAAAATCGGGCTTAACAGCAGAACTGACCGCGGGATTCCCTCCAACCGGGAAAAAACCGCCCCTAACAAAGTGACGACAAGCGCACCCAATGTGACGGATTTCACAATACGGCTCAGATCCTGCAGGGAAGCAAAGCGCCAAAGCCCTCGGTACAAACCGAAAAACCAGAAAACAACCCCATAAACCGGGATTGAAAACAGAATTAACCACAAACACCCATGCAAATAAGGAGCAGGGATCGTCTGCAGATTAAAGCGGAACCAATAGGCTGCAAATAATACGGCAGGCACCCAGAACAGGTCATGAAAAAATGCCGCCCAGCGGTTGAATAATATTCTTCTCAAGTATTTCTGCAGCAAATCCCCTCTTCCCCCCGACAAACCGAATCAATCAAATGCCAACACGATCATTGTAACCATATTCGTATCTTGGCAGAATATCAAGTATAACCCTTATCTACCCCGCCGGCGCCAACAAAAATCGCCCCGGCAACCAGCGGGCCATAAGCGGCGAGAACAAAAAACCAGGCCCATGACGGCCACTGGATACTCAGCCAGGCAAGGGGGGCAAGCCACATCGCATTGACAGCCAGCAGCAGCAAGGAGACAGCACGATGAGACCGCCAGCGTCTTGCCAAAATCTGATAGGCATGACTCCGGTGCGCCTCATACCAGCGTTCACCGGCCAGCATGCGCCGCAGCAGGGTCACCGTGGCATCAGCGACGAAGCCAGCCCCGATAATCAGCCAGGCCGCATAGGTCATCCAGCCGGCGCCTACCGAAAGCAGGGCCAGGGCCAGAATCATGAAGGCGAGGTAGGTGCTTCCCACATCCCCCATGAAAATCCGGGCAGGCGGCCAGTTGTGCAGGAGAAAACCAAGGGTCGCGGCAGCCAGCCCCGCCAGCCACCACCATAACGGCTGATCAAGCGAGGCAGGCCCCGCCAGCAAACCGGCCGCCGCTCCGAAAAGCAGCATGAAGAATCCCTGCCCTCCCGCTATGCCATCAATGCCGTCCATGAAATTAAACAGATTAACCCACCAGACCCCAAAAGCGCATAATATGAACAATAAAGGCAGACCGGACAGGACAAAACCGCCCGGCAACCCAAGGACCGGCGGGGGGCTGAGCGTTATGAGCAGGCCGATGCAGGCCAGCAGCTGCGCGATAAAGCGAATCCTGACACTCAGCCCTCTTATGTCATCATAGAGTCCCACAGCGGCAACGAGCAGTGACAAGCCCGCGACCCCCCAGAACACCGCGCCATGTTCCCAGGCAAATGCAACCCCTGAACCAACCCCGCCAACAACAATACCCAGACCACCGCCATGCGGAGTAGGAAGAACATGGGATGACCGGTGATTCGGCGGCTTCACCAACCGCAGCTTCTCCGCATACCGGCAAACCCAGGCGGTACAGAGCCAGGCGGAAATACCGGAAACTATCAACATGACGAGCAAATCAGTCATGCCGGCAGGTCCTCAGGCCCAAGCCGGAATGGCCGGGGGGAAAAACCCAGGTCGCGCACAGCTTCAGCATGGTCAAAAACAAGGTCACGATGCATCCGCTCCGCCATGGCGGTTGACCAGTGACGATAACGGGGAAAAAGGCGCAGCCAGGACACGGCAACCCGAAAAGCTCCCAACGGGATGGAGACAAGCAGCGGGCGACGATGAAGCGCTGTAAAGACGCGGCCAACCATCTCGCGGTATGGCAGTACTTCACCACCGGAAAGGTTGTAGGCATGATTAGCCGCGGCAGGTGATTTCAGAGCCGCCAGACAGGCCGCGGCCACATCTTCCGCATGGACAGGCTGGCGCAGACCCCGGGCCGGGCCAAATAAGGGAAAAAATCGGAAACGGCGAATGAAACGCGCGATCTCGGCAATATTTTTATCCCGGCCAAAACCGTAAATCAAGGTGGGCCGCAGGACAACCCACTCCACCCCCCTGCCTTCGGCCCATTGGCGAAGAGATTCTTCTCCGGCCGCAAGTTGCGCAGCTGTCTTTTGTTCCTCAGCATCCGAGGAATATTCCTTGGTAAAACGGCTGGTTGAGGACAGCACCACCACTCGGCGGGCGCCATATCTTTCCAGCATGGAGAAATAATCGGGCAGCACCCAGACCGGGGCAACACAGATCCAGTCCGCAATCCCTTCAGCCTGACTATTTTGCCCAGGCAAAACAAGCTGTCGCCAGGTTACCTGAGCCATGTGCCGCGCAATCTTTTTCCTGGAAAAAGCACATACCTGCCAGCCGCCCTCGGTCAGCAGCGTCAGCAGGCAGCCGCCAACCAGGCTCGTCGCGCCAAGCAGTCCCACACAGTCTTCCTTCACGCCCGGCTACCCAGAAACCCGGCAAGGCGGCGAAAACTGTAATAGCCCGCCATGATGGGAAAGCGCACCCAGACGCCAACCAGCACCAGCACCCACAAGAGGCCATGGTACTGATGCCTGAAGAATTTTCTGTAGAAACGCAGCATGCCCTTGTGTTTGTGCCATTCGACAAATATGGGGCGGGAACGGCTGCAGGCTCTCCAGGCATGAAAAACCCTGGCATCCGGCACAAAGACAACCTGCCAGCCCTTCTGGTGGAAACGCATGCACCAGTCCAGATCTTCGCAGTGCAGAAAATACCCCTCATCCCAGAGACCGACATCATCCATGGCCTCCCGCTTGACCAGCATGCAGGCCCCGGAGATGGCCTCGACAATCGCCGGCGCCGCAGGCAATGGTTCCGCATGCAGCCGGAAATCAGCCATTAAGTCAGGGAAGATGGCGGCGAGACGGGAAAGGCCGAAGGCACGCACAAACGCCCGGCGCGGGGTGGGAAAGGCCCGGCGCCCGCCCGGCTGCTCCGAACCGTCCTGGTTGCAGAGAAGCCCGCCGACCATGCCGATGGCATGATCACTCTCGAGGACAGTGATCATCCGTCTGAGCGAGCCAGGCGCCAGTATGCAGTCCGGGTTCAGGAAGAAAAGATGACGGCTGGTCGAAACGCCCACCCCGATATTGCATGCCTTGGCAAAACCGAAGTTGTCGCCATTGCGGATGATTGCAAGCCTCTCCTGCCGGGGCAACTCTTTCTCCAGGTAGGTGAGGCTGTCATCCCGCGAACCGTTATCGACAACGATAACACGCCTCGCTCCCTCGGCCAGGGCCGAAGAAACACAAGAGCCGAGCATCTCTCCCGCATTGTAATTGACCACGATCACATCACAGTCAAGCAAGGGGTCAGGTGACTGCAAAAGGCTTTCCTTTTCTGAATCAGCGGGTCTCTTCCTCATGCGGTCCGCATATTTTTTTGCTTTCGATGTCCTGGCTCGCAACAGCTATTCTTTGCGAATCCAGATACTTCCGCCCGTATTTTTCAGACAGAGAGGCATGTTGTCTTGAAAAAACTGCCTGTGGAAATGAGACATGTACGTGTTCATGAGGAAAATGCTGAATCTGCTGTTATACTGAAGAAAGGTGCGCAACAGGTAGATCTCGCTCCAGGCCCGACCTTCAAAGATCCAGTCCCTCGGGTACTCAAACGGATAAAAAACGTCATGAAAGTGAATGTAAACACCTGGGGAAAGGACCGGAAGAATCTCGAAGAAGATACGATTGACATCGCTGTTGACCTTGCTGACATGCGTCGAATCTATGAACAGGATATCGTTTGCTTCGAGTGTCTCAAATTCATGCAGTTCAACATCCTGCAGGCGTTTGGGGATGATCTTTATGGTGTTTTTGTCCTCTTTTTTGATAAGGGACATCAGCAGCTCAGGATAGGGCTCAATAAAAGTGAACTGTATTGCTCCGTTGAAAAAAAGCTCATTGGTATCAAGAGATAAGCACGACGAAAAACCTGAGCCAATTTCAATAATTTTTTTCGGTTGAAGATGCCGGATCATACAGTACAAAAGAATGGCATCCGAGTATGAATATGCCGGATTCTCGAAGAAGTAACGTAACCGTTTGTTTTTGTGAGGAGAGAAGGGCATGCTCTGATAGTACTGGCAGAATATTTCAAGCAGTGTGAGTTGCTCGGCTTCATGCATTTCGATGCCGGGAATACTCCGGGGGATATTACCGAAAATCTTTTCCTCATCACGCTCTATTTCCTCCAAAGAAGGAATCGGAGAATAGAAATGTCCGGGGGGGACGAATCCACATTTTCGTTGGAAATTCTCACGTTCAGAGACAACATCTTTAATGATAGGCAATCTCTTGGCAACCGTCTTAAGCCAACAGGACGCGGACATGCTTTCTTCTCCTTAATCTGGTGTCGGGCGGAAATAGTAAAAACCTCAACTTTCTGATTTGACGTAACTCATTAATTTTGCGCAGATGGCAAATGATCTTTGCGCTGATTTAATGATATCAATCGCAGCCCCAATTATGCATCAAGCATTGCACTAATTACAACTCCTGCACTTCGATGCCCCAACCCTACACCTCACCTATAGCTTTTCTGCTTCTACGTATAATGAAAACGCTCTATATGCAGGATTATCCTTACCCTTAAAGACTTCAGAGCAACGATGTAAAGTACACTTACGAACCATCTTAAAGCCTGCCTCCTCAAGATAAGTTTTCAGCAAATGAAAGTCCCACGCCGTTTTGTGCCCTGGCGTACCATTGTTTTTATTGAACTCCGTATAAAACCATGAAGACAATCTTGACATTTTTGTGTCGGGTGTGTTGGAATTCAGCCGGGGCATCATTTTTCGCCGCAAAACATTAGGAAAGAAAAAATAGTAAAATACGCCCTTAACAAAACTTGGAACGACAATCCTTACTTTCCCCCCTCTTTTCAAAACCCTGAACATTTCAAAAAATACGGGCCTTAACCTATCAGGTTCAATATGCTCAATACAATGAGATGAGTATATATTGTCGACACTTTCATCCGCAAAAGGGAAACACTCATTCTCCAAATTGAATTGGAAATCGGCACCATCATGCAAGTCAACAATCTTCCACTTGCCAAGTTGATCGTTTCTATTATTTTGTCCACCAATATCTAGATTCATTTATACGAAATTCCACCTGAGCCATTTACATTCAAAGTGATATGTAATCTCTTATCCCACTTAAATACACTACCTGCTACTCTTTTCTTAAAAGCACAGCACACTAAATGCCACGATTTAAATGATTTCTCAATGTACAACTTTTCAACAATATAATTATTTAATTTTGCCAGCTCAGTAAAAAAATCTTCATCATAACCCCAATATCCATGTTCAGGGTGTTTTAAAGCCAGCGGAACCCAATGGACCATTCGAGAACTACTCAAGTTATGTATATTCTGAAATAATATCTTTTGATCCCGCACATGTTCGCTTGTTCCAATATTAGCGACCAGTTCTCGCGCAGGAAGATCAACATGTTCATTTAAATCCAGAGCGAGTGCACCATCTAGTCCATTTAGATCAATTGAAGTATAGTCAATGCCCTTTCTTTTATAAAAAACACTATAAGGAACACCATTATTCTTTTTGTTACCCAGCTCATACATTGAAGAGAAGTTTAGAGGCCGCATCAGTTTTAAAACTTGCCATGGTACAATATTATTATAGTCGATACTATCAATGTATTTAACAAGGGGGCAACGAGTTGAAGTCACCACGTCATCGTCATGACTTTTTATATACCACTCAGGATTAAAGTCTTGCGATGGTAAACGTTTTTCACGCCAACCGCAAGACACGTAATGTTTATATGGTTTGCAACCCGACTCAGCGATATCCTGGTTCTGTTGCAAGTACCAATTTACATCTAAAAGACCTGACCTCCTGAGCACCAAGCTATCCCTGAAGTTGACAAGCCTTCTAAATAATATGCTAATAAAGTTGGGCTTCTGCAGTACAACTAAATTATGAACCGCCATCTTGGTTTTCGTGCATTTTGCTGAAATGAACGCAATATCCACACGTTCAGCTTCCGGCATTGGCAAGATTTCAACATTGATATCAAAAAAACCCACCCCCCCTAGCTCATTTAAAAGATCATCGAGGGTGCCATGTATATCAAATGGCTCCACTTCCTGACCAGCATTATAATTCCAAAGAAAATTGGTCCCCCTTTTCAAATCAACTGTTAATAAAATGTCCCCATTATTTTTTAAAGTTCGGCTCATCACATTTAAAATTTTACGGCGCTCAGTTGCGGGAGTATGTTCAATAACGCTAACGGAAAACCAGGCATCCAAACTACTCATTGGCAATGTTTCATCAGACAACCGCGCATTGATACTCGATATAGCCGCATCAATCTGGGAATAGTCGAAAAAACCCCATTCGTTTTTCTGAAAGACGTCCTTTAACAAAACCGGTTTGCCATAATCAACGGTAAAGACCTTTGCCCCGTTCATGGAAAGCATCAATGGTAGCGGTGATATCCCGGCTCCAAAATCTGCAATGACTTTTGACTTCAAATCCTCGCCAAGCTTTTCAAGAATCCACGGATACTCAAAGGCCCGGGGATAATGCTTGGTGAACCAACCAAAAGACCCTCGCGATACAGCAACAGACTGAAGAAATTGTTCTGGCAACGGATGGCTCGCCAGATGTTCTCTAAGAACTAACTGCCCAATATCATTATGATTATTGTCAACACCCAATACATCAATGGCTTTGTCTGCCACCAAAACTTCAAGATTTCTATATTTTGCCAATGTAAATACTTGTACAAATGCGCCACTATCATCGAGGCTTTTTTTCAGATCTTCAAAATAATAACACATATAAGAAGAATCTAAAGCAGTTTCGCTATTATATCCGGAAACGATCAAACGCTTATCTGTCTTCTCAACCAGGTAATTAATGAGATCTTTATAGTCATCATATTTACTTTGATGTATTAATACATCTAGGCAAATAACAACATCAGCGGAAGAAACATTATTTTTCTCTGAAAAATGATAATATTTACCATTTGGCCTCTTTTGTTTAGATAATTCAAGTGCCTCTCTCGACAAATCTATCCCAACATATTCAGAAAGATTTAGAAAAGCCAAGACTTCTCCATCACCACATCCGACATCAAGAACACTGGCAAAACGTTCAACAGCGGATAATTTCAGCATTTTTCTCTTGAGTTCTAAAGTGTCACCCCGGGACCCAACCCCTGAACCGAGTTCAGGATTATTTGAATATCTAAAATCCCAGAACAACATATTGTCAAAACAACTCTTCAATACTTTGTTAACCTTGGAAACTGAAGCATCAATATTAGGGATACCAACAAAGGCCAATAGACCAACCTGGTTGAGATTAGAATGATAATGTAGTATGGATGGTTGTTTTCCATCCAATTGTTGTATAATTTGGGGCAAGAAGTTCTGTTGATGAGTAGGAGTATTATACTTGGTATCAATGGACTGGAATGTGAAGTTTGGTTCAGTCAATGCCATACAAAAAGAGATTTGGTCCACATGATGGCTCCATTTGCCGAGTTTGCTCAGAATTGTCTCATCTTTAAGCAATTTCGTTGCATACACACCCCATATCTGGCCGAATTTTTTAAACTGACTGCCAGGAATGCCAAGAAAACCGCCATTACAATTTGTCTCGTAGGACTTACCGACACAGGTATTTACAACTGGTGGTTTTCGAAGGCCGTATCTGTCGAAAATTTCTTCAAGGATTGGCAGAGGCGGATTTTCCGCATCAACTGTTTTCGCAAGTATCCTGTCAGGGTAAAGCAAGGGCAGGGATCTAATATCATCTACAAATGCAAGATCACAATCACACAAGAAAACAAAGTGAGCATCGCACAAAGCATCGGTCTCAAATTGAACAAATTTATTGCAGTACTTACCTTCACCCCAACGTTGGACAGAGACAATATTTACACCAAAGCCTGTTAAATGAGAAAGAAATGAAGGGTCTGGATCGATAACATGGATATAGATATCTTCGGGGTTGACTCCTGCCAATTTCAAGAGTGTATTGATATAAATATTACACTGCCAACGAAACTTTGGCTGAGAATCAACAACACATGAAAATAAAACTTTATTCATTCATAAGCCTTTATAAATCAAATCAAGGGATTGAAGGATGACCGGGAATTGCTGAAATTTTCAATGAGGTCAAGTAAAATTGTCCGACCTCACCATCTCCCTACACCTCGTAGCAAAGGTTCAAAATATTGCGACAATGTCCGTAAATCGCTATTTTGCTTTCGCATAGCCCTTTTAAAATTGTTATTTTCAAGCATCTCAAGATATGTGCTTTGATCTTTTTTTGACAAATTTTTTACCAGTTTTCTATTTTGTTCTGTAATTTTCAATAAATCCTTCAGCATAATTTCTGAAAGCCAAAACGTGTAGTTTTGCTTGTCTTCTGTATTCTTTGGTTTACAATATTTTAACAATTGTTTTTTCTCTTCCAATGTCATATTCAAATGATTAACCAAACGCAAGAATTCGACTTCATCGAAGTTTAGTCTTGGATTCGAATCGGCAATATCAGGTTTTTTCCAATCTTTTGGTTTTTCCATCCCAACCGTATTTAAAAAGTCTGTAATAATACAATAGTGTTTGCCTTGGTATACTCTGACATGTGTACACCTAAAAGAAAATACACTTGCCCATTTATGGACAATTTTGTCAAAATTTAAAGGGTTGGACCTAATATGCATTAAAGTCGTTAAAAACTCTTCAAAAGTCACCGTAATGTTTCTATGTGCTTTTACACCTTGATTGTAATCCGACTCAACCCAATCATAAGGATTTCGGAGATAGATAATAATTTCAATCTCGCTGAAAATCTCCCTGAAATATTTCATTACATCACAAGGCTGTGTTCCAAATACGAACCCCTCAGAGCTAATAATGCAATCTCCCACTTTGTGGATTTTCAGTTCATGACGAAGCCCCTCCATGATGCCTGTTAGTGTCATGGAAAGATCTTTACGTTTATCGTTATTCATAATCCAGGGAATTTGGTGGTGCGCCTTAATGTGCAATCCACTATTTGGATATAATATTCCGTTTTCCAGAAGAAGACCCTGATTGATAATTAAATTATCTTGAATTGCAGTCGTCGCTGTTTTCGGATAACCGATATGCAAAAAGAGTTTAGCCATTTTCAAGGTAAGAGATAAAAAATCGTTTTTTCCGGGTCGCAGAAGAAACATGCTCGCACCCCAGTCAGATATCGAGCAAAGCCGGGGGGAGGCTTCAATTTATGAATCACTCAAAGCGGTAGATTATTATAATTGTCGTTCACACACCAGTAACACCCGATGTCATCGCATGCCTTCTTGGTTGCGTCTTGGTCTATAGATATTGAGCTGATTTTCCTTCAGGGTGACTATTCCCTCGCGACAAAGATTCTCTTTCGGACAAACCACGCTTCGGTTTTCGAATTCCTCTTTAAGCACTATTTGTCTTGAATTTTCCTGGAAGACACGTACAGAACATGCTGCGTGAACAGCAAAATTAAGATGCAACCCATACAGTATAGATGTCGTTAGCAACAAAATTTGCCATCCAAATTTATTGAAACTGAATACCCCACTCTGAATATTTCTCACTGCGAAAATAAATACCCAGATAACTCCTAATAAGCCAATTTGCAGGGTGGTTACATATCTCGGACTTGCCGCATTAGAAACGCCGAATACTGGGAACCTATGAATAAGAAGCGCTAGGGCAACCAGCCACAAATAAGAAATCATAAACAATGGAATATAGGTTTTTTCCCACATTTTCACTTTAAAGAAGGCAATAACCGCCAAGCAGTAAGCTATCAACAGAATCACGCCAACGGAGTAAGCAATCCCCATTGAATTCGATTTTACCAATGCGTTAACATCCAAAATACTATTGGCAAGCAATATCAAAATATAAATCCCAGCTTCGCCCAGATGGTGAATGATATAGCCAACTCCTTGGGCGGAACCCGCAAGACGGGGTGAGCATATTGAATAAATCCAAGACGATAACGCACCCAAACAAAATAAGACCCCTCCCAGTGAAAGGATCCTCCGCTTGGCCGGTTTATGCGTTATAATCCAGGGGAAAAAGATTAAGAATGACGCACCAAGGTATATCACCCAACCACCGCCGGCAAGCCCAATGCCCAGCAGCAAAAAGACGAATATCATTATGGGTAAAACAAAAGCAGAGACTTTCTCCTGGATGAGATATCGATTCATCAAGGAAACAAATACTATCATCATCAGGGCGCTGCCAAAAGCGACGAAGGACAGAAGGCTGTAATTAAAGCTAGCGTACTGATTAAAAGAAAGCGCGATCAGAAGGATCGGGAAGAAAAGTATTTGGCGCTGAATTTTTGAATTCACGTCGTTTAATGATAAAGTGAATTCTCTATGCAAAACCAGCAGGAATACTCCAAGGAATATCAGGCCAATGAACAACTCCAACTGGGTGTTCAAGCCAAAAAATATGCCATTCAAGAAAAACCACAAATTATATGCCAGTTGCGCGTGTTCACCATGACTGAGCAATAGCAACGAAGGCTTAAAGTCGCCATTGAAATACCGAGTCAACATGGTCAGGTGATGCCATTGATCACGGCTTAGCACCGTTGAAACTTGTGTATACCATGCATAGATGGGGACAGAGGCATATAGCAACAACATGCATGCACCCAAAGCAATGCGTTTATAAAATTCGCCAAAGTCCACCACAAAAGACTTGCCAATATTTTCTAAATATTTTTTCACATCCCCTCTCTCACAGCATCACTTGTCGTCGTTATTACTTTCTCGATCATTTCTTCAGTCATGCCATACCAGAGCGGCAAACGTACAATACGCTGCGACAGGTTGTCGGTATTGCTCAAGGTGCCATGTATCCGGGCGTAACGATTGCCTGCGGGAGAGGAATGGAGAGGGATATAGTGGAAAATGGCATACACGCCTTTTTGCTTCAATCGAGCGATGACTTCATTTCGCGATTCAGAATCAGGCAGCAACAAGTAGTACATATGCGCGTTATGTTGGCAATCGTGGGGAATAAACGGTCTACGGCATAAATGCTCCGCTTCCAACTGAGCAAAGGCGCTGTGATACTGATCCCATATGGCTATCCTGCCAGTGGTAATCCTTTCCGCCTCTTCCATTTGCGCCCAGAGAAAGGCGGCGATTAACTCCCCCGGCAGGAATGATGAGCCCACCTCCTGCCAGGTATACTTGTCCACCTCGCCTCGGAAGAAGCGGCTGCGATCGGTTCCTTTTTCCCGGATGATTTCGGCGCGCAAGGCCAGCCCAGGATCATTGATCAACAAGGCGCCGCCTTCACCGGAAATCACATTCTTCGTTTCATGAAAGCTATACGCGCCAAGATCGCCGATGCTCCCCAAGGCGCGTCCCTTGTAACTGGCCATCACACCCTGGGCGGCGTCCTCCACAACCTTCAGTTGATGATGCCAGGCGATCGACATGATGGTGTCCATTTCGCTCGACACACCTGCATAGTGAACCGGCGCAATCGCCCGAGTCCGCGTCGTGATGGCAGACTCGATCAGTCGCTCATCCAGATTCAGGGTGTCTTCCCTGATATCAACAAAGACGGGCACCCCGCCTCGTAATACGAAAGCATTTGCGGTGGAAACAAAGGTATAGGACGGCATGATGATTTCATCGCCGGGCTGGATATCCAGCAACAGGGCCGCCATCTCCAGGGCAGCAGTGCAAGAATGGGTCAGAAGCGCTTTTTTGACACCGGCATGTTCTTCAAGCCAGGCATTGCAGCGTTTAGTGAAGTTGCCATCACCGGCAAGAACACCATTGAAGTGTGCTTCGGCTATGTAGTAAAGTTCCTTGCCCGTCATGTGAGGTTTGTTGAAAGGAATCATCTGCGCGTACACTCCATGAAACAGTGAGTATAGGGTATCCAGGCATTGTGTCTAACTTCGACGCGAGGAGATTCGAAAACAGCACTGGCAAGAGAAGTGTACCCCGTCCGAGTACGCACGTTCTGACCTCGATCTATCCTAATCAAAAAACGAGCGATGGGGTTTTGTCCTAGCTCCAAACATGGGTCAACGGTAAGCAAACGTCCCCCCGGTCCTAACGCCTGATTAGCTAAACGCAGGACTCCTACAGCTACTTCATCATCCAGATGGTGCAACACTCCTAATACCAAAACGATATCAAAAGATGGCATTTTCTCAATATCCGTACTCGTTAGTGCTTTGCTTTGAAACTTACCAAGCTCACCAAACCGAGAATTAGCGCGTGCGATATAGGCATCGCTTATATCAAAACCAAAATAATTTACCTCAGGAAGATAAGCCAAGATATCCGCCGGACCACAACCAATGTCAAGAACAGTGCAACCGACAAATGGCCTTACAAAGTCATCAACAAACCTTCTTCTAAAACGATGTGCGCCCATTAAATTCTGAAAAATAGAATACACAGCAGGACTTGACAGAATTGAACGAACTCCTTGAGTAATTTGTGCCATCAATGCTCACTTCTCGTTAAAGTACAATCAATAATTGGCTGCAATGAAGCTGGCAGAAAACCCGCCAGATAATGCAAGCGTAGACTTATCAGCACATCTATTACGAGACGCACCCACATTGAACGCCGTGACGCAAACCCCACATCCGAACGAACTCTTTCCATAGTTGAAACCAAAAACATTCTATTAAAGTTAACACTTAATCCCGGGAGATGGTTTACTATTTTTTTAATTTGCGGAACGTTAATCCAATTTAATGATTTCCATACACCTGATGGATCTGTAACCACTGAACTATTGTAAATTTTTTCCCCAAATACTTTCTCCGTTACCGTTTTCGAAAAAAGAGTCGGCATATTAAAATGCGGCTCATATGGAAATAAATAATTCGGGCATGTAAAATGATAATTTGCTGTAGTGCGAAGACTGGCAACGATATTAGCTATTACGCCCTCAACGTCACTCACATGTTCCATCGCATTAATCGAAAACGCATAATCAAAACTGTCTATTATGGATAATTCTTCCGCTCGCTGATTCAGCAGGCAGGGCACGCAGCCAAGTGTTTCCGCCGTCTCCAGGACTAATTCTCTTAAGCGTTCAAAATGTGAAAAGCCACCCTCCACAGGTTCCAGTGCAGTAACCTCAAATCCTTCCCGTACCAACTGACAACTAAGCAGGAGGGAACCGGCCCCCACCTCCAACACTGTCGCTCTCTCCGGCAATCGGGCCAAGTCGGCCGCGATGTACCGCCGCCCAAATTGAGCCTCCCCTGCATAAACATCCAAGATGGGCAACATATCTGGGGCGCTTTCGAGTACATGTTTGCGCACATCGACCAACCAACTGTCAATCGAGGGTATCTCAACCATCAATTTTTTACCCCAAGAATGATACCGATCAGTATTAACAATACTGACACCAGCCTCATTACGTTAATGGTTTCCGCCAGAAATAACCACCCGCCAAAAATGACCAAAACAAACGTGACACCGATGTATACCGGGAATGCAACAACCAATGAAAGTTTCTCAATAACATATAGCCATACAAAAGATGCCAAGAGAGCGGCCACATAGGCCGAAAGCAGTACCGGATCAGACAGGTATTTGATCATCCGCGCAAATAAGCGCAGGTTTTGCATGTCAGCACCGTCAGAACCAAGCGTTCGCCACTTCACAATGATCTGACTGTATGCTACCAATAACGCGATTGGCAAAACAAATATTACAATTTTCATTTTATAATTTACCGGCCTGATTATTATCATGATGGATCGGAGGAATTAATGACAAATCATCAATTTTGTTTCCGATTTGTCTCCCTCTATCAAGATTTTCGTAATAATATGGCGCGAAACCAGCCGCCATCATTGTCTGCTGAAGGCAATGAATATCATAATCTATCCGATGGAGTGAAAACAAAGAACCATCCCATATTGCAAACGCGGTCCTGGGATCACCATCGCGTGGCTGTCCAACAGAACCGGGGTTGCAATATATTTTTCCCTCACCTGACCAATTACATTGCACATGAGTATGACCTGAGGCGAAATATCTACCTGAAATCTCGGAAAAGTATTTTTTTGTTGGATTTAAGTACTCGTCGATCGGATTTCTCCATCCCCCATGAACAATATTGATCCCGTAAATATTCGCCTCACTAGGTAAAGATGCCAACCAATCTAGGTTGGCGGAGGAAATCACTCCCCGTTGAAAGTCCAAACATACATTTGCACTATTTGAACGGGGGCAGCCTTCACCAGTAGCTAGATACCAGTCGTGATTGCCCATCAAAGAAAAAATCTTTCTGTTCTGTAATTCTTCACAACATTCATTGATCTGACAATAATAGCCGCCGATGTCGCCAAGGCAAATGATCTCTGAAACGCCCATTTCATCAAGTTGCGTAAGTACTGCGGAAAGGGCAACGTAGTTGCCGTGAATATCAGAAATGATCCCGATCATAGACTACATAGTCCTCTATAAAACGAATCGCGAAACCTTCCTTTATCTCCGGTTGGGAAGGCAGTTTCCCCTTCAAATAAAACTCCACAGTCATCAATGCCTCGTTATACCCGAAAGCCGTCCGAATCGAAGTGGTCGAAGAAATCCTGGGATTGATCTCAAGAAGTTTCCAATCTAATCCATCAAATCGAAACTGAAGGTTGGTCGGACCAATTGGTTTAAAATAGGAACACAGACGTACGACGGCGTCATCCAGGCTTGCGTGATTCTTGATCCATGCTTTTGCTGTCGAGCCATCTTGCGCGAGGCGGCGCTGCATGCTGATGGATGCACAAACCTGGCCTTGTCCATCCCCGAATACCCCGACAGTGAATTCCTCCTCATCAGATCCGATTAAAGGTTGTGCCATAAGATGTTCGCCGAGATGGCTACTTTGCTTCGCAAAGTCACTCGTATCCCGAACACGAACCAGCCCCTTTGATGCATAGCTACGACGAGGTTTCAGGATAAATGGCAGGCCCAACAGCGTGGACAGGCTCGAAAAATCACCGGACAGATAACTCGGAATTCGCGAAGCATCCCCCAGATCAAGCAACGCTTGATGCATTGCCCATTTGTCGCGAGACAGGTTTATCAACAGGGCATTGTTAAGTGCAAAGCTGCAATCAAAAGTTGATAGTTGTTCCCGATCATCCGATAACCGATGCACATCCTGTTCGATTCCGGGAATCACCAAGTCAACATGGTGTTCAGCCACAACGCCACGCAACCATTCTATATAGTTTTGGCTTGCCGTCATTGGTGCTTGTTCAAACACATGGCACCACGCTTGCCCAACCGCGTCAGGGTAAATATCAGTTCCCACGAGGCGCAATTCAGGCTTTGAGGCTTTGAGAGAACGGAGCAATCCATAGCCCATGATTGCTCCAACTCCTGTAACCAAAACTGTCGTCACGACTTGTTCTCCCTAAATTTTTTGATACGTCGATAACCTTCCCAGATATCGATGCGGGGCCAAAAACCAATGCGATCATACAGTGCATGATCATGAATTTCTGGCAAATCAACCAAATCAGGTTTGCCAGTTATAAAATGAACTTGCCCCCGGGAGCCAAAAGCAGCATAGGCAGCATTGGCCATTTCAGTGAGGCGAACATAGCGCGGATGCCCACAGGTAAACAATCCCGCGTGACGGCCTTGAATGACACGTACTATAATCTCTGCTAATTCCGTAATATGCAGATAATTGCGTCGGGCATCATGTGCGCCGAACAGCTCAATATCCTGCCCCGCCTGCGCCCGATCTGCGATCAGGTAGAATAATGCCTGGTGGCGACGGCATGCGCCGGAATCGTCATAGACCTGGGAAGGTCTTAATATGGTTAGCAAGATATCTCGCTCCTCACAAAAAAATTGCGCGGCTTCCTCGCTATGTCGCTTGGTCAGCGCGTAAATTCCATAATAGGGATCGCCGGCCTGATAGGTGGACGAAATAGACGACAACAGGACAAAATGCTTTGCCTGAACACGATGCGCCAGCGAACAAGCTGATAGCGTTCCCACTGCGTTGACTAGTTCAGCGCGAATGTAATCTTCATCCTTTGAACCACCAAAATCAGCCACGACATGCACAACGACTTCAAAGGTTTCGTCTGGAGTGGGCTGATCGCACCAAGTTGTCAGGTCGAACGGGATATCAGCCTCGCGCCTTCCCGCCAGCTTCACCTCCTCTCCCAGCGCCACAAGGCGTTCGGCAACTGCCCTACCGATGACCGCTGTGCTACCAACAACCAGAACTTTCAATTTCCGTCTACCTTCGCCTCAAACAGCAATGCGCAGCTTAATTCGGGGTACACGATACCAACTTCACACATGGCCTGAAGAATGTTCTGCTCCAGATGCAAAGACTGTAATTGTGCTGTCGTCAGTGGCTTAAGAAAGATACCTTCTTTGCGAACGACGCTGTACCCGGCTTGTTTAAGCTCGTTGGACAGGATATCAACAGAGTATAACCGTTCATGCCCAAGCTCCATGTCGCCACGCCCTACTGCCATCATATCGTGCAATAAGCCTGCCGCATGCCCCAGTCGGCGATGCAGTGACTCACCATTTGGGACGGCAACAAAACACCGCCCGCCTGGCGCCAAAAACTGCTTGTATGTCTTCAGAAGAGCCTTAGGATCCCCAACGTGTTCGAGGACAAACCCCAAAACCATCACGTCGAACTGCTCTCCTGGTTCGAAATCTTCAAAATAGGATTGCACCACCGTAGCCTTGCAATCAGGGAACTGCCGCCGGAACTGTTCGATGACCGATGCAGAGCCGTCGACCACGACATGCCGTGAAAAATACTGAGAAAAACGATGGGTGGTGTACCCATGGCCAATGCCAAGCTCCAGCAAGTTGCTTGATTTCGAACAAAATTGCATGATACGTTCTGGATACCAGTTCAACATGATGTTGTTATCGAACGCATAACCAAAACCCTCGCCATAAGCCGCGAGATAACTGTCAAGGGGGTTATTCATGACGATCTCCCCGGTAGAGGTTGCGTACGATATATAAGGGTCGCCGTTTTACTTCCTGGAAAATCTTCGCAACATATAATCCGAGAATTCCTAAAAAAAGAATAATCGTACCTCCCAGAAACCAGAAAGATAACATGATGGACGTGAACCCCGACAGCACCATGTCTGGCTGGATCATTTTTTTGGCCAGAAGAAGCAGTGCGTACAGCACTGATCCCACCCAGACGACAAGGCCTGTGAAAAATATCAATGAAAGCGGCGCGACGCTGAACGAGGCAAATGAGTCAGCGACCTGAAGCAGTTTGCGTGACAAGCTGTAGGTAGACTTATGCGCTTTATGTCGTGGAATTTTTTTTAGCGGAATCGAGGTCTGATTATAGCCAGTCCACGCAAAAACGCCGGCCAGATAGAGCACCCGGTCCTCTACACTCAGCAGGGAGTCAACATACCCCCTTTTCATCAGACGGCATGTCATTGGATTGTGAGGGATGGAAAAGCTGGACATTATGTTTAGGGCAGACCAGAATATCTCACCGAGCAGATTCGACAACGGCGATGACACTCTTTCCTGCTGGACGCCAAATACTACGTCGGCACCATTTTGTTGCATTTTGTCTAGAAACATCGGAAGCCACTCAGGTTGCTCTTCAAGGTCGCAATCGATCAAAAACACGCACTCGCCTCTGCTGTTTGACAGGCCAGCGACAATGGCTGCATGATGCCCGAAATTTCTTGAAAGATCTACAACTTGAAGATGCTTGTCGCCTTCCTGCAACTCAAGCGCTAATTGCAAAGAATTGTCGGGTGATCCATCGTTAACAAGAACAATTTCATAATCGTCACCGAATGCTTGCTGAGCTGTAGCGCTGGCGCGGCGACAGAACTCCTCAAGAAATGGTACTGAACGGTAAAGTGTGGCGACAATAGAAAGCTTCATACGCTGATATGTCTCATATAACGGTGGGCATCCTTTCCGCAGTTGAACAGCAGATCGAGGATGGTGACACTATGCGTGAAGTCACCCCAAAGTTGCGGGTACTCGGGATAACCAATGTAGTCAAACCAAGTAAGCTTGATGCCCCTCTCTGAGAAAACACTCTCTTCGATGTAGTCTTTGGCCGCAGGTCCAGAGATGTATTCCGTTCCGCCTGCCTGTACGCATAGGTCCGCTAATCGCTCAGTCTTACCTTCAGGTAATTTATAATCCCATGAATTGCTAATTTTAGTAGCGATATCGAGATATGAACAGATGGCCTCGATAAATGTACGGTTAATTTCAGATAAATGCGTGAATGACCGTTGCCGATAGAGTGGCTCTAGCCATTCTGCGATTTTGGAAAAATGCGGTGCGCGTTTGTAGTTCATTTCCAAAGCCTTCCAGTGTTTAACTTGCCATGCACTATTGGGCAACTCCACATCACGAATCCTGCGTTTGATATTTTGACCTACAGGAATACTTAGCCACTCAACTCCCTGTGGCGTTTTGATCTGATTACGATTGCGCCAGTCATTTTTCGTGAATTGCATATCATCATAAAGGATGAATTCATCCATTGCGGCGATCATATCAAAGTACCCCTTCCAAGGAATGTAGTTGGATTGGAGTATTGCGATTTTTTTCATAATTTACCCAAAAAAGCTGAATTCTACCTCAGAAATACAAATTTGCATTCTTTCTGGCAAACTCTTTTTTCTGAAGTTTAAAATTACACCCCCTCTTTTTTCATAAAGGGAGACAGTAGTATTTTATAAAAATTCCTCAAACTAACACTCAGTTGCGACAATCGAACCAGAGCAGATTGCGATCAGGATAAAAATTTCGTGACTGACCGTCCTTTCTCTTAAAGCAATCGCCTTCGAGTATATTTCATGAGTTTCTAATGTAAATTATGGCGGCAACAGCGTGCCTTGAAATCATCACGTTTGGCCTCAAAACCGGGAACCTCCGCCAACCGTTCAGCAAACAAGTTCCGGGCATGTTCATACAGCTCCAAATCCGCCCGGTTACGTTCCATGAGCAACTGGAAAGCATCCCCGCCGATCTCTGCCTGCAACCTGTCAATGCGTTCTGCCAGGGATTCCTCCCGCCGCTGCCCCACATTCTGAATCCTGTAAGAGAGATCAACATCAGGCAGGAAAAGACGCAATATTTCCTCAAAAAGCACCATGCTGTCGTCAAATCGTTCGACAAATCCGATCATCTCCACTGAATCAACAAAGCTCTTTGCATGAGTAAGCTGGGTCTCGCCAATATCCTTCCGCCAGTCCGCCGGTAGCGGCAGGGTTCGATATATATGAAAATTACGGATCGTAGGCGGCACATCGAACAGCATGCGCCAGAGCACATATTCACGCAGGTTGTGTGCCCGAGCGAATTTTGCTCCAAGGGTGCTGGCGCCTATTTGTTTGCGTTCAAAATTATAGGCGGAGGTTACCCGTTCAATTGGGTGCCGGAACATCATGATGGTCAAAATGCGTGTATTTTCAAGCACCGGCAATGGCGGTCTCAGTTGATGGGTCGAGAGAGCGATTATGCCGGGATTGTTGAGTAGATATGGACCGAGATAGGATGGGCCCTTCAGCATTTTCTGATTGTCTCTGTGGTCAATGAAGGCATTGCCGAAATTATTGCGCAAGGCCCAGTCGATACTCGAACCGGCATTTTTGAACAGGTGATTGTGGACGATAATCACCCGTTCACCGCTGCCGGACTGCAGCCGGTGAAGCTGTTTCTTCCCCCTCCTCAGCCAGTCAACAGCTTGATATGATTTTGAAAATATGAGTTTAGAGTATTCGGTTAATTTCATGACTGAGGGTTTGGTCAAAAAAAACTTAAACTTGCTGGAGAAATATATTTTTGCACGGGTTCAACATGATTTTATGTTGTATGTCAATGTTCATCAAGACAACAAAAGCTCCTTGATTGTATGGTCAAGCCTGTTTTTCACGGATTCAACCGAGAAAATGCGCCGGCAATAGGTTAATCCTTCCCCGGACAATTGCTGCCAATGGTCTTTGTCATTGGCAATCCGAATGATTGCCCGGGCCATGGAGGCCGGGTCATTTTCC
>QZKV01000157.1 GCA_003599575.1 Desulfobacteraceae bacterium
AGACAGTTCAAAGACGCCATCTATGAACAGTTTTCAAGGATCGGCAAAGCTATATCCAGTCCCAAGCGCCTGGAACTGCTGGACCTGCTTTGTCAGGGCGAAAAGAATGTTGAAACACTTGCCCGCGAGACCGGTCTGACCTTTGCCAATGCATCCCAGCATCTCCAAACGCTTAGAGCAGCTCGTCTGATCGAAGCGGAAAAAGAAGGCCTGCATGTCACCTACCGGCTGTCTGACCAAAAGGTTTGCGCGTTTTTCCGATCCATGCGCGTTCTGGCCGAAAACCAGCTGGCTGAAATTGAAATGATCAAGCGGCGGTTTCTTGGAAACCGGAAGGGTATGGAGCCGGTCGATCGAACCGATTTGCTCAAACGCGTAAAAGAGGGCGCCGTTACGGTCCTGGATGTCCGCCCGGTGGAGGAATATCGCACCGGACACATCCCCGGCGCCATTTCTGTTCCGCTGATGGAGCTTGAAAAGCTCTTTTCCAAATTGCCGCGGGATCAAGAGATCGTTGCCTATTGCCGGGGGCCGTATTGTGTCCTGGCCGTCCAGGCGGTCGAGATGTTGCGCAAGCAGGGGTTTCAAGCCATCCGGCTTGAAGAGGGTGTTCAGGATTGGCTGGCAATGGGTTTAACGGTGGATACCGGCGATTAGCATCCGTTCATTAAGCAAAGCAGGAAAGAAGAGCTGTACATGAAAAAAAAGACTTCACTTTCCCTGGCTCTCGTGGCCGTATTGATCACCATTTTCTTCGTCTGGTACGGCCAGCGTCCTGTCGCGCAGAAGCAGGCCACCTGGGATGATGTGGTCGCCGAGGCCAAAACCGGCGGCTACCGCATCATCACCACCGAAACGCTTGCCGAACGATATGAAAAAGCCCCTTCCGAACTGCTGCTGATCGATACCCGCCAGGAGTGGGAATATCGCACGGGTCATATCAAAGGCGCCCTCAATTTTCCCATGGAACCCACCCGGTGGGCGCGCTGGCACAAGTCGGACGACCTTGCGAAATTTTTAGGTTCGGACAAGGAGCGCACCCTCATCTTTTACTGAGCCGGGCTGACCTGAGTCCGCAGCGACTCGGCGGCCCGTGTGGCCGTTGAACTGGGTTACAAGAACGTCTACCGCGACCCCTACGGCTTTCCCAAATGGCAGGAACACGGATTGCCGATTGCAAGCAGTCCCGCGGGGCTATCAGAGCCCGAGCGGGCGGACGCCGATCCGACAGCCGGCCGATCCCTTCAGGGCTGGTCCATGCTCTGGACGTTGTTGGGTATTTTCACCGGCGGGCTGGCCTTGAACCTGACGCCCTGCGTCTATCCCATGATCCCCATCACGGTTTCTTTTTTCGGAGGCCGCACAAACCAGGATAAACCCGCACAGATCAAATTGGTATTGCATGGAATTTGTTACCTGCTGGGGTTGGCGATAACCAACTCGTCTTTGGGCGTTATGGCCGCGCTCACCGGCGGGTTGATGGGCGCCCTGCTGCAAAACCCCATCGTGCTGGCCTTGGTGGCCGGTGCCCTGATCCTGTTTGCCACCAGCCTTTTCGGGCTTTGGGAACTGCGCCTGCCCAGCGTACTGATCCAGGCTGCCGGCAGATCTTACGGCGGCTACTTCGGCAGCCTGTTCATGGGGCTTACACTTGGTGTCGTGGCCGCTCCCTGCATCGGCCCCTTCGTACTGGGACTGCTCACCTGGGTGGCCGGTATGGGAAGTCCGTTGATGGGATTTTTAGTCTTCTTCATCCTCAGTCTGGGCCTGGGCATGCCGCTTTTCGCTCTGGCGCTCTTTTCCGGCCAGTTGCAGCGGCTGCCGCGCGCCGGCGGCTGGATGCTCTGGGTGCGCAAGCTCATGGGCTGGGTATTGGTCGGTATGGCGGCCTATTTCATCCGGCCGGTTTTGCCCGAAGTCTTGAAAGTCGTCCTGCTGGCCGCCGTCGCCCTGGCCGCCGGTCTGCATCTGGGCTGGCTGGACAAAAACCAGGCCGGCTTTAAGGCCTTTCCATGGTTGAAAACTCTTGTGGGTACGGTCTGCCTGGTTCTGGCAACCTTCTGGATCACCGTCTGGGCCATGCGCGGCCCGGGGATGGACTGGCAATCGTATTCGGAAACAACCCTGCAGCAGGCGGCCGCACAGGAAAAACCGGTGATCATCGATTTTTATGCCGACTGGTGTACCCCATGCCGGGAGCTGGAAGAAGTCACCTTTCACAACGCCGATGTGGTGCGACAGGCCCAGCAACATTTCGTCATGGTCAAGGTGGATGTGACAAAGGGCGGCAACCCATTGCATGAACGGCTGCTGAAACAATACGGTGTTCAGGGTGTGCCCACCATCGTCTTTCTGGATGACCAAGGCAAAGAACGGGCAGATCTGCGCCTGGTGGATTTTTTGCCGCCCGAACAACTTTTGGATCGCATGGCCGATTTGAAGAAGCCCATATCCGGGCAGTAATCAGCAAAGAATAACTATAAGGAGATGAATCATGCTCAAGATCCGTTTTTTTCTCAACGAACCCAACGGCAGGCCTTGAAAGCATTTTAAGCAGATGATGCCCAGGCTGGGCGCCAAATACCCTGTTGAAATCGACATCACTTCAAAACCCAAGGCCGAGTACCAGACAGACGCGTACTTCGAGCTGGATCTCCCCGTGGCCCCTGCGGTCATGGTGGGAAACGAAATTGTCGTGGAAGGCTCCGATGTCACTCAATTCCTCATCGAGGCCACCATCTGCAAGCAGTTGGACCTGCCGCCGCCGGAGCCTGAACGCAACGGTATTTTAAAGAAGGTTTTCAAGGCACGCTGAAGATTGACGGTGAATTAATTCTACATCGATGCATAGGAGGATAGAAATGGCCTTTATCGAGAAGTTTTTGGGACAGCGTGTGGAAATCCCGGACAACCGCCGCTACGATGTCAAACAGGGGCTTTGGGGAAAGCGCGTCGATGAAACCATCGTTTTTGGTCTAACCCAACCGGCACTTATCCTGTTGGGCGGAGTTAAAGATATGGACACGCTGGTCCAAGAAAACCAGGAGGTTCGACGGGGACAATCGATCCTGTTTGTTATCACAGGCAAAATTCTATACCTTGAAGCACCTGTGGCCGGAAACATATTCTTCAATAAGATTGTTAAGGAAGATCCTTTCAGTATCGCTCGTGACCCCTACGAACAAGGATGGCTGTTTCTCATCAAACCAGAGGGCGGATCAGATCAGTCCTATAAATCCCTTGCAGCCCCCGGCACCTATATTGAAAGCCTGCGTTGCTCTGAAGGTTTTAGAAATCCGGAGGGCCTAAAAGGGGGTGTATCCGGAATATGCAAAGCCGTGTACACCGGCATCAGGGATCAGAAAATCTGATATTCAAAGATATCTCACCGGGCGATCCGCAAAGCAGAGAGCTCGCAAAAAC
The DNA here is from genome assembly GCA_003599575.1 of Desulfobacteraceae bacterium. Taxonomy (GTDB): domain Bacteria; phylum Desulfobacterota; class Desulfobacteria; order Desulfobacterales; family Desulfosarcinaceae; genus Desulfatitalea. The sequence goes on from QZKV01000157.1 coordinate 3,424, forward strand.
ATCGCGTAGGACCTGTAGCGGGTTCAAGACAAGAAGAGGTTTATTTGGGTAGGCTTCCCGAAACACCCCTTGCCGGAAAGAATGGCTATGGATAGTGCTTTCCTGAAAGATGAAAGAGCGATCAGACTCGGAGCATTTTTGGCCGTCTTTATCGTGCTAACGGTCGTGGAAATCCTCGCCCCCAAAAGGGCATTGCTGACCTCCAAGCCCCGGCGATGGTTTGCCAACCTCTCTATCGTGGCATTGAATCCCTTATCGGTGTTTTTGCTGTTCCCCATCTTACCCGTTGGATTGGCCCTTTTTGCATTCGAACACAATTGGGGCTTGCTCAACCACATGGCACTTCCTGAATGGCTGAAGGTCATTGCGGGCGTGGTGCTGCTCGATCTTGTCGTCTACACGCAACACGTCCTGCATCACGCGATTCCCGCGCTCTGGCGGCTGCACATGATGCATCACGCCGATCTGGATATCGATATGACCACCGGGCTGCGCTTTCATCCGATCGAAATTGTCATTTCCATGGCCATCAAGCTGTCGGCCATTGCCGCGCTGGGTGTGCCGCCATTGGCAGTTCTGATCTTCGAAGTGGCTTTGAACGCCACCTCCATGTTCAACCACAGCAATATTAATATTCCGCTAACGATCGACCGGATTCTGCGACTGGCAGTGGTTACACCGGACATGCATCGGGTCCACCACTCGGTGATCATCCGAGAGACCAACAGTAATTACGGCTTTAATTTGCCCTGGTGGGATCGCCTGTTCGGCACCTATAAAAGTCAGCCTGCCAAAGGGCACGCGGATATGGCAATCGGTCTTGCTCAATTCCGGGATCCGCGGAAGCTGTCCCTGCTGCGCCTTTTGATTTTACCATTCGTGGGCGACCCCGGCCGGGTGCCGATCAACCGCCATTGAAGAAAATAAGCTATGATCCGGAGCTATATAGCTAATTTGGGACCGCCGCCAAGATCGCCACGGCACAGAACCAACCAGATTACTACATCTTGACCTCAATCAAGCATGGTTGGTAAGTTGTGATTACCAGTATCGCAAGTTTCTGCATTTCCGCCGCCACATCCAATAAAAGCTCATTATTTTCTGCAGTTCACCTCGAAAGTGCCGCCGGCAGTAGCAGTCAGGTCCTATGGGCATGAACATTGTGCAGACGCGTTAAAGGATTGCGGGCATGCCGCGGCCGTTTCAGAATCGACCTGATCACAGCTTTGAGGCGAAACGGGCCAATTACAATAAATTGTGGGAAAGTCCCAGAGCAGGAATACAATTAGTTTTTTCCTCAAATACAGATTCACACCCATTTAGAGACAGCTTATATGTTGTAGAGGTCATGGCATGAGATTCGGCCCGCGTCATTATTTGCTGCGTTAGCGTTGTGTGGGGCAAGTCAATTTGTCGAATCGGTGGAAACCAAGGAATATGAGTTGCAGGCCTTGTCATTTGCAGGAGCGTTACGACTGTCCCTGCATCTTATCGAAAAGGCCGCTGACGACCCGGCGTGGCGCAGCCCGAGGCAATTCTAAAAATGCTGCGCAATGTGCCCGGCGCGTCGGGAACAACGTAAGAATGGCAAGGAGAATATGATGGTTGCCAACAAGAACATCCGGAAATTCCGGGAGGGGCTGCGTGGGCGGCTCTTCCTTCCAGGCGACCAGGGCTATGACAATGCTCGGAAAGTCTTCAACGGAATGATCGACAAGCGACCCGCCCTGATCGTGCGGTGCGCGGGCGTTGCGGACGTGATGGCGGCCGTCAATTTCGCTCGTGAGACACAGCTGTTGGTGGCCGTTCGCGGCGGCGGCCACGGTGTGGTGGGCAATGCCGTGTGCGATGACGGTCTGGTAATCGATTTGTCCAGAATGAAGAGCGTTCGCGTCGATCCGGGGAACCGGACGGCCCGTGCCGAAGGCGGAGCCACATGGGGTGACTTTGATCACGAAACCCAGGCATTTGGCCTGGCTACTACCGGGGGCATCGTCCCCAGCACCGGAATCGCGGGACTCACCTTAGGTGGCGGGATTGGCTATCTTAACCGAAAGTACGGCCTCACCTGCGACAACCTGCTGAGTGCCGATGTAGTGACCGCTGACGGACTTTTGCTGAAGGCGAGCGCCGAGGAAAACGAGGACCTCTTCTGGGGCCTGCGCGGGGGGAGCGGCAACTTCGGTGTTGTCACGTCTTTCGAGTACCGGATTCACCGGGTAGGGCCAGTGCTTGCTGGTGAAATTGTCTATTCCCTGGATCACGCAAAGGAGGTGCTGCGCTTCTACCGCGACTGGTCCACCGCAGCTCCCGAAGAGGTCAGGGCGGATGCGACACTGCTCTCGGGATCCGATGGGCCTGCACTTGCAGTTATCGTTTGCTATTGCGGGGCAGTCGAAGAGGGTGAGAGAGTGTTGCGACCCCTGCGGTCGTTCGGCTCTCCCATTGTCGATACCGTTGCCCCAGTCCCGTATGCGACGGTCCAAAACCTGCTCACCGAAGTATTCCAGCCAGGCTTGCTGCACTACTGGAAGGCCGGTTTCCTCCGTGCGTTCAGCGATGACGCTATCGAGGCGATCGTGGACTTCTTCGCGGGCGCTGTTACCGCGCCATTTGCCGCAATCGCGATCGAGCATTTGGGCGGGGCGGTCAGTCGCGTCGCTCCTCAGGACACCGCATTCAGCCACAGGGACGCACAGCACAGCCTCCTTGTGTTACGGATGTGGCAAGACCTCGCGGATTCCGAAGACAATCTCGACTGGGCGCGCAAGTGCTACCGGACCATAGCGCCTTTCCTGGAAAGCGGGGTGTACGTCAACTACCTGGGTGATGAGGGCGAGGCCGGAGTCAGGGCCGCCTACGGCGCCAATTATGAGCGGCTCGCAGCGATTAAGAACAAGTACGACCCAACGAACTTCTTCCGTATGAACCAGAACATTAAACCGGTTTGATACGAGCCGCAGCGCCAAATAAGCGTGTTGCGGCAAATCGCCACATCGCTTCTACTCTGGCGCTGGCAGTATACGATTATGCGAAGTTGGCCTGAACGCTGGATCCGCCGCCTTCATAAGCAATTCTACACCTGCCCTTTTTGTTTTGCGATCGACCATCGCGATTCGTAAGTGGTGATTACATCCCATTATCGTCACCTGCCGTGCAGGCACTGGTATGCATCATATACAACAACAAGGCCCATCGGCTTTCGCCGGTGGGCCTTTTGAAATACTTCGGATACAGCACGAAGGCTTACCCGTGCGTCTCTTCCTTGACGCCGATGGCCATTTTGTAGAGCACGGTCAGCACCAGAGCGCCGATGGCGTAGACGCCGACGGTGATTATGATCTCCGGCACGGTGGGCGCGTATTCGGTGACTTCGTGCAGCGGGTTGGGCACGAAACCGCCCGAGATCATGCCCAGGCCTTTGTCGATCCAGGTGCCCCCTATAATGGCGGCGCAGGCCACGGCCAGGGTCGTTTCGTTCTTGCGCGTTCCCGGATTGACGGTCAGGATGATGCCGACGACCATCAAGGCCATGGAGGTCCACATCCAGGGCACCAGGGACCCATGTCCGTGCAGCCCGACAAACAGGTATTTGATATGGTCCATGTGCTCGGGAATCTGGCTGTAGAAGGCCACGAAGACTTCGCACAGGAAGAAGAACACGTTGATGCAGATGGCGTAGGCCACGGTTTTGCCCAGGCTCTGGATCTGCTCTTTGCCCGGGTCGAACTTGGTGGTGTTGCGGATGAACAGGCACAGCAGCACCAACAGGGCCGGGCCGGCGGCGAACGCGGAACTGAGAAAGCGCGGCGCCAGAATGGCGGTCAACCAGAAACCGCGGCCGGGCAGACCGGAGTACAGGAAGGCGGTCACGGTATGGATGCTGATGGCAAAGGGGATCGAGAGATAGATGATCGGTTTGAGCCACTTCTGGTAGTGCACGCCGTTGCGTTCGGCTTCCAGGACGTTCCAGCCCACGATGATGTTGATCAGCAGATAGCCGCTGAGCACCAGGGCATCGTAGAAAAGGACGCTGTTGGGCGTGGGATAGAGGAATACGTTCAGCGCGCGCATGGGCTGCCCGAGGTCGACCAGGATAAAGAGCATGCACATGACCAGGGCGGCGATGGCCAGGAACTCGCCTAGAATGGTCACCTTGCCGTAGGCCTTGTAATCGTGCAGGTAGTAGGGCAGCACCACCATCACGCCTCCGGCGGCCACACCGACCAGATAGGTGAAGTTGGCGATATAAAAGCCCCAGGAGACATCCCGGCTCATGCCGGTGATGCCCAAGCCGAACTGGAGCTGCCACAGGTAGAATACAAACGCGGTGCCGATCATCCCGGCCAGGGCCGCGAGCCAAGTCCAATAACTTCTGTTCCCTTTTAAGGCTAATTCAAGCATACCCACCTCACACGATGTAGTAGACGCACGGTTCGGTGCCTAAACTCGGTTTGCGTCGAATGGTGAAATTCTCACGCAGCACATGCCGGACCTCCGAATCGGGATCGGTCAGATCGCCAAAGACCAAAGCGCCCTTGGAGGCTTCCACGCAGGCGGGCATTTGGCCGACGGCCAGCCGCTCCACGCAGAAGTTGCATTTTTCCACCACACCCTTCATGCGGGTGGGGAATTCCCGGTTGATTTTCTTGTCATCGAGTCCCGCGCGCGGATCGCGGTAATTGAAGCTGCGCGCGCCGTAAGGACAGGCGGCCATGCAGAAGCGGCAGCCGATGCAGCGGTGCATGTCCATCAGCACAACGCCGTCGCTGGCGCGCTTGAAAGTGGCCTTGGTGGGGCAGGCCCGCACGCAGGCCGGGTTCTGGCAGTGGTTGCAGAGCACCAGGTAGGGACGGTGTTCGACCTCTTCACTCATGTAATCGCTGACGCTGTCCGGAAAAGCGTTGTGAAAATGAGTTTCCCAGATCCACTTGATCTCGTGGTTCTTCTCCGTGAAATGCGGCACGTTATGTGTTTTATGGCAGGCCTCGATCAGGGGCTCCATCTCTTGGACGGTTTTTAACCTGCGGGTGTCGATCACCATGGCCCACTGCCTGGCCGTCAGGGCATGCTCACCCAGTTTCAACGTGTATTGCGGTCCGTGTTCAGGGGCGGCGGCCACAGCCTTGATCACCGCCGGAGGGGCGCTCAGGCCCAAAGCGGCGATGCCCGCCATCTTGATAAAGCGTCTGCGGCTGCTTTCCATTATTTGTCTCCTTTGGGGTTATCGATGTGGCAATCAAAGCAGTACGGCTTCACGGAAGCATAGTCGTGACAACGGTCACAAAATTCCGCCTTGTTGGAGTGGCAATCCAGGCAGGTGTTGGACAGGCTCATATCGAAGGTTTTGCCTGCGGTGTTCACGAACTGGGTTTCGCCGTCGCGCACCACCTTGAGCCGCCACACGTCGAGCAGCTGCATGTGCTCGGTGGTCATGAACTCCTTGGGCAGAACGCACTCCTTGGCCGCTTGGGCTTTTTCGGACAACTTCACTTCAGGAGCCGGCGCCGCTTTGCCCACATTGAACCAGAAGGGAAAAGAAAACAGACCCACGAAAATGATCAGGCCCAGTATGATCCATTTTTTATCATTCATCGGCTTCCTCCATTCCAGGCAGCGGCTCGCCGCGCAGATCCGTGGTTCGTTCTTGTTCTCCGGGCAGGATCAGGGCGTTGGCCACCAGCTCGGTCACGCCGGTGACCTGCATGCCCGGCACCCAGTAGTCCATGGACGCGGGCAGGGCCGCCCGGTCGATGGCGCAAACGCAGGCCAGCATGTTCACGCCGAATTTTTCATGCACGTATTTGACCGCGTTGGCGCGCGGCAGGCCGCCGGCCATGCGCATCTCCATATTTTCGCCGGCATTCAGGCCCGAACCGCTGCCGCAGCAGAAGGTCTGCTCGCGGATGGTATTGGCCGGCATGTCATAGAAATGATTGGCCACGTTCTTGATGACATAACGCGGTTCGTCGAACATGCCCATGCCGCGCGCCGGGTTGCAGGAGTCGTGGAATGTAATGATTTTGTTGTCGTTGCGGCTGGGGTCCAGGTCCAGCTTGCCGTGCTTGATCAGGTCGGCCGTGAACTCGGTCAAGTGCACCATCTTCGTGGAGGCGGCATTCTCGAAGCGCGTCCCGGTAATGGGATTGACCGGCGCCTGCAGGAAGTCGGCCGGGCCGTTCATGGTATCCATGTACTGATTGATGACCCGCCACATGTGGCCGCATTCTCCGCCCAGGATCCATTTGACGCCCAGGCGCTTGGCTTCCAGATACATCTTGGCATTGAGCCGCTTCATGGTTTCGTGTGAAGTGAACGAGCCGAAGTTGCCGCCTTCGGAAGCATACGTGCTCCAGGTGACAGAAAGGCCGTACTTTTCCTTGAGGAAGTGGAAAAGCATCAGATATCCCATGGCGGTGTAGGTGCCCGGGTCGGCGAACACATCGCCCGAAGGGGTGATGAAAAGGATGTCGGCGCCTTTTTGGTTGAAGTTGGGTTCCATCCGCACGCCCGTTATCTCTTCGATGTCGTCGACGAAGAAATCAAGCATATCCTTGAAGGCGTGCGGCTGGATGCCCAGGTGGTTGCCGGTGCGGTAGCAGTTGGCCACGGGTGTTGCGATCCAGTCGATGTTCAACCCCAGCAGGTTGAGCAATTCCCGGCCGAACATGGTGATCTCGGCCGTGTCGATGCCGTAGGGGCAGTACAGCGAGCAGCGCCGGCATTCGGTGCATTGAAAGAGGTAGTACCACCACTCCTTGAGCACGGACATCGTCATGGGGCGCGCCCCGGCCATGCGGCCGAGCAGTTTGCCCATGGTGGTGAAATCGTTGCGGTAGACCGAACGCAACAATTCGGCGCGCAGCACCGGCATGTTCTTGGGATCGCCGGTGCCGATGAAGAAATGGCATTTGTCGGCGCAGGCCCCGCAGCGCACGCAAATGTCCATGAAGACCTTGATGGAGCGGAATTTTTCCAGACGCTCCTTGAAACCTTCGTGCAGGATCTGCTGCCAGTTCTCCGGCAGCTTCCAGTCGTCCTCAACCGGGTTCCAGGGGCGTGCATTGGGCAGCCCCAAATATTCGACGCTCTTGGGATTGGAAGCGTAGCAGTACATGCCTTTGCGAATGTTGACCGGCACATCCATCCAGTGCTGGGCCGGCGGGCGGTGGTCCAACTGGCCGATAAGCTCTTTGGCTTTGGGTGTTTCGTCTGCCATGGTTTACTCCTTTTCCTCTTCCGCTGCCGCTTCTTCGGGCGCTGGCTCGGGCATTTTGTCCACCGGCAATCCGGCTTCGATCATCTTCTCGCGAAATTCGTTTTCGTAGGCCTCATAGGTGTGCACTTTGACCGGATAATTCCACGGATTGACATGGCGCACCTGGCGGGTGTTGGCCAGCATGTTGCGGGTGGGACTTAAAAATACGCCGCCCATATGCATCAACTTGCTCAAAGGGAAGTAGGCCAGCAGCACGCTGACAAAGAACAGGTGGATGTAAAACAGCGGGCCGACCCCGGCCGGGACGGTGGGATGGAAAGTCACCAGCCCCATGGTCAACTGCTTGATGGCCGTGATGTCCACCTTGGTGAAGTAGCGCATCAAGATTCCCGTAAAGGCGATGCCCATGATCAGCAAAAGAGGAAAGTAGTCCGATGCCAGCGAAATGTAGCGCACATTGCCGATGAACAGGCGGCGCAGGAACAAATAGGTAACGGCCGCAAAAAGCACCAGCCCCGAGATGAAAACGCCGGGCAGTCCGAATTGGACGGCATCGTAGAGAATCTCCATGCGGAAGAATCCGTCCACGGCCTCAAGCATCTGGATGCACCAGGGAACCGGCTCCAGGAAAAAGCGCATGTGGCGCAGCAGGGTGACCAGGAAGGCATAATGAAACGCCAGGGCCCCCACCCACAGGAAAATTTCCTGATGATAGCTGAACCGGCCGTCCGCATGCTTGCGCATCCGCGTGTTGCGGAAAAGGGATCGGAAGGTCAGAATCTCCAGGGCCATGCGGGCAAAGACGCCCGATTTGCTGGAGGGGTTGTCAATTTTGGCCTGCCTGATCCAGGGCAATGACTTTTGCTGACCGCCGGTCGTGGGTATGGCAAACGGTACGGCCGACCGCGACCAGCCCATGACGCGCCGAATAAGTCCCCCGATGAAAAACACGACGGCCAGATACGGCACAATGATCCCGAACAGCCAGGGGAGTGCCGGCGCCCCCACCCAGGCGATCAGTGCCAGCGCCAGTACCGCCAGCAGTGACAGCATGTAGAATTTATTCATTTGCCCGCACCTCACTTTTGGCCCGCAGCCCGGGGGCTGAAGCCGATCCATATGAAAAGGGTTTAAACACGCTCAGGCGATCGGATGGGCGTTGCCGGTGTTCGGCGTTGCTTTTCCATCGCCTGTCGGAGCCGTGTTCACTCATCGCCCGGCTCCTTTATCAAACCTGCTCGCGCGAACGCTTTGTAGGTGCGCGATTTCATTTCGTTGGCCTTCAGATCGAAGATCTTTTCGCGGCAATGCATGTAAATATCGAATGCCGCCAGCGCCATTTCATCGATCATATGATCGATGCGCCGCATCTCATCGGCGGTTTGCCGATCCGCGGGCACGGACTCGCGGATGATGCTTTTCAAATCAAACACAAAGCGGGTGGCTTGCGCGGGTGTGAAATCCTGAATCGCGCGGATACGAAGGACCGGATCGAGCGCTTCGCGGAAAGCTTTGGCCTCCGCATCGGCACCCAGCAGATCGACCAGAGTGCGCAGGCTCTCAAGCGTGGTCTGGCCCACCGGGTTGGCAAAAGGATCTTTCTGGCTGCGGAGAAACCGGGCGGTTTCGGCAGGATAAGTCTCTACTACGCGTGAGAACCATTTGTTGACAATGGCTTCTTTGTTTAACAAGAGTTGTTCGATCAAGCCCATGGGGTCATGCTTCCAGTCCGTGGAATCAACTCAGCGCCTTTTCACCGGCCGCCCAGAAGCGCCGATTTGCATCGCCCGGCGATTTTCCTGAAATCAGCCAAGCAACGACCTATAATCAAAGATACCATGGCCTGTCAAGGACAAACGAGAGGTAAAAACGACCGAAAGTATTCGTTAAATTGTTGATTCGCGAATCGTTGATGCATTGACCGTTCGCCGAGCTTTTCGGGGTTACCTGTACAGCTTTTTCCATGGTGCCTGCAGGTTGCGGCGGACATCGGCCAGGGCCGAATAGAACGCGCCGATGACCAATTCGGCGCAGTGGAAATGATCGCCGGGCAGGCTTTCCAGAGCGGCGGCCACTTCTTCGGGTGAAATCTCCCATGCGCGGGCCAGGGTACTGCCCTCGGCCAGATCGATCAGCGCGTTGGCGCAGGCATTGGTATTGATGCAGCCGTTGAGCTGATAAGCCATGGCATGAATACAGTTGCCCTTTAGAAGGATAAAAAATTCTATCGTGTCGCCGCAATCCCGTGCCTTGCTGCCGCGACCGTCGGCGTTGTGCAATCTCTCATGCCGGTCGGTGCGAAAGGCCGCTTCTAAAAACTTCAGGGAATGGGTTTGCCAGAGATTGTCTTGGGGTTCGCTCATTGCATTTTCTCTTGGGGCTTGCTTTCCGGCGCGGCATCGGCCGGCAGCAGGTCAAAAACGGTGATTTCCGGAGCGGAGAGCAGGCGGATCGGAGGACCCCAGGTGCCGGTGCCGCGGCTGGCATACAGAAAACGCGACGGCCCGATCTCGTACAAGCCGTCCATCAGCGGATACATGAGCCGCACCACGAGACCGAAGGGGAAGATCTGGCCTTTATGGGTATGTCCGGAGAGCTGCAAATCGAACCGTGGCCGTGCGGATGGATCGATCGTCGGACGATGTTTCAGGAGAACGGTAAACTTGTCCGGCGGCAGCCCGGCCAATGCGGCCGCTTCCGCGGCCACAGTGTCGATTCCGGCGGTGGGATCGTCTACTCCGGCAATGGCGATCAGGTCCTGGACCACCGTGCCGGTATTGCGCAGGATCTGAAAACCGGCATGCTCGGTAAAGGCCAGGGAGTCGTTTATGCCGTGGTAATACTCATGATTACCCGTAACGGCGAACTTGCCCAAGGGAGCGGGGAGTGCCTTGAACATGGGCGCCACATCGACGACGTGGCGCTTGGCACCGTCGATAAAGTCACCCGTTGAAACCAGGATGTCGGGCTGTGCCTCTCGAACGGCGGCCAATATCGGCCCCAGACGGCCGGGGTAAATCATCGGACCCAGGTGCAGATCGGTGATCTGAACAATGCGAATGCGGCCTGCGCGGGCAGGAATCTTCTCGCTGCGCAGCGTCACCCGTTCGATCCCCACCTGATAGGCACTATAGGCGCCGTAGATCATCAGGCCGCCGGCCGCAAGCGCCGCCAGCATCAGGCTCTGGCGCCGCAGCAACATAAAATCGGTCCAATCCACCTTGAACAACTGCTGCAGGCCGGCCATGATCAGATGATACAGATCAATGGGAGCGGCAAGGCAGACAAACAAAAAAAGATACCCCATCCAGAGATAACCGATCCAGTTCGTGATCAGGCCGAAGGTGGGGTACCCCTGGGTGGTCAGAAGGCGCGCCTGCAGAGGGGCAAACATCAAAAAGGCCAAAATGACCAAAAGCAGAAAGTAGCTGAGGCCCTCCAGGTAAAATGCCCGCCGAATTTTGATCAGCACGTATAAATGAAGCGATCCATATATGCAAAGGAACAGGGCCAGAAAAACGATCCAGCGACTCATGCGGTAGTCCTCGGGTTACGCATTATAAAATGTGACTCCGTACCTCATTTTTGAACTGGAAATAAAGAAGGCCTCATGGCGCGCGCATAAATTCCCGCATCACCATGGTTGCATATGCCCCGGAGGGCAATGAAAAGCTAAAGAGCAGCCCACCGGGTGCGCATTCGATGGTTAAATCTTCGATGTGCAGCAGAGCACGCCGCCGGGTGCCGGGAGACTTCAGGCGCTTGAATGCATCGAGATCAAGCCCCACGGCATCCAGGGTCCGGTTCTCGTACTCGGCCGCCAAGGCCTCGGCGCACATCATCTTCACCCCGTAGATGGGGCCGGTATAAACAATTGCGCCCCGGGAAAAACGCTCGGCGGCTTCGTCGACATCCCGGACGATAAACAGACCGCCCGTATCGGTCTTCTGAACGACATCTCCGGAGAGAATGGTTCGATATTCCCCCCGCGCCATGCGTTCGCGAAGCCATAGGTTAAACAGGGCGCTTTGAAGCACCGATACAATAAAAGCCTCTTTCTTGCCGCGCGCTGCACGTTGCCGGTCCAAAAACTGGACCGCCCGTTCGATATTGTTCATGTCGATGCCGAAGCGCTGCTCGCCGAAGAAATTGGGCAGGCCGCTGCGGCCCAGGGCGTCACAGATGGCCCGCGCCTGCGCAAGCCGCTGCGGCGGTACCTGGGAAAGAAGGATGCGGAAACGGTTTCCGGCCACGTGGCCGGTTTTGATTTTGTTGCGGTGGCGCGCCACATCGAGTATTTCAAACGGCAGACCGGCCAGGCGGCTTCTGATTTCGGCGATCGTTACGCTCAGCGGCAGAAGAAGGGAGAACGTCTGGGTGGTAAGCGCGTGTTTATCCTTACGGCCGCCCCAGCCGATATCGATGCTCTTCAAACCAAAACACCTTCTCAGTTCGCCGGCGACCTCGTCGGTATTCCACAGCTTGCGCCGCAAGGTGATAAAGACATGCTCGCCTTCACCGCAGGGGGCATACGGCAAAATCTCTTCCACCTCAAAATGATCGGGCGAAACCTTGATAGCGCCCCCCACACCCGGCAGCTCGCCGGTTATGAAAGGCAGGTGTTGCATGGCATGCTTCAGCTCTTCGGCAATGTCCATAGGTCTCCTGGTAAAGGATGAAGGAGGAAGAATGCAGGATGAAAAATCTGTTTTGCTGATTTCATAGTGGTGTTCCGGTACCTGTGTATGATCGATTAGGTCTTTATCATCATTGACGGGTTCGTAAAAGGTCTCTGACGGCATCCCGGAGAAGGCAGATTCCGGAAGGGGTGATTTTACGGCCTTTATGAACGATCATCTTTAACATTTTTCGTCCCGTTAACTTTTTTTCTTCACCCTTCAGCCTTCATCTTTTTAATAAACTCCCCCACCGCCTTTACCCCTTTTTCCTCCATGACCCGGATGGTCTGGCTGCCGATGACGGCGATATCCACTTTTCCGGCGAGATAATCGATATCGGCCTTGTCCTTGACACCGAAGCCCAACGCCAGGGGCAGTTCGGTGGCGCGCCGGCAGCGGTCCAGATAGGCCTGCAGCCGGGTGGAGAAATCGGTTTGCTGCCCGGTCACGCCCTTGCGCGCCACGCAGTAGATGAAACCCCGGGCATGTCCGGCGATCTCACGCATGCGCGTATCGCTGCTGGTGGGCGCATAGATAAAGATCGGGGCCAGCTTGTTTTCGTTCATGGCCTGCAGGTAGTCGGCGCCCTCCTCATGCGGAAGGTCGGGTACAATGGCGCCGCACAGCTTGCGCTCGGCCATCGTGCCGGCAAATGCGTCCGTTCCGTACCGGTACATGATGTTGTAGTAAGTCATGAAGAGGAAAGGGATTGAGAAGGCGCGGGTCGCCCGTTCGGCAAAGCGCAGGCAGTCCTCCACGCGGGTGCCATTGGACAAAGCCTCTTGATTGGCCTTGAGGATCACCGGTCCGTCGGCTATCGGCTCGGAGAAAGGGATCTGCAACTCCATCAGGTCCACGCCGGCCGCCACCATGGCCTCCACGAGATCGAAAGAGGCTTCCAAGGAAGGATACCCGATGACGATGTGGGTCATCAGCAGAATCTCTTTTTTCTTCCTCTGTTCACGAATATAGGTCTCGAGCAGCATAGATACTCCTCATACTTTCGGTTTTACCATTCATCCTTCAGGCTTCATCCTTTTATAGTGCTCCGCCTTCTGGATGATAAACTCCTGCCAGGCCGGATCGGCGAAAGCATCGGCCACGGTGAAGATATCCTTGTCGCCGCGCCCCGACTGGTTGATGATGATCGCCTCATCCGGCCGCAGGGTGGGCGCTTCCTTAAAGGCCTGGGCAAAGGCATGCGCCGATTCCAAAGCCGGAATGAGCCCTTCCTTGGTCATGGTCAAGGCCGCGGCCGCGATGACCTCGTCGTCGGTGGCCGCTTCGAAGCGCACCCGGCCGTTGTCCTTGAGGTGCGCCAAAATGGGAGAAACACCGACATAGTCCAAACCGGCCGCTATGCTGTGAGTTTCGCGCATTTGGCCGTCGCTGTCCTGTAGAAAATAGGTTTTATAGCCCTGGGCCACCCCGACGCCGGCATCGGTTGAAGCAAGCCGCGCGGCATGGCGGCCCCCGGCCAAGCCTTGGCCGCCGGCTTCGACACCGACCAGTTCGACGGGATCGTCCAGGAATCCCGAAAAGAGGCCCATGGCGTTGGACCCGCCGCCCACGCAGGCATACACCCGCCGGGGCAGCCGCCCTTCCTGTTCCGAAATCTGGCGGCGGGCCTCCCGGCCGATGATGGATTGGAAATAGGTCACCATTTCCGGGAAAGGGTGCGGCCCGCAGGCCGTGCCCAGCACGTAATGGGTATCGTCCATGTTGCCGACCCAGTCCCGAAACGCCTCGTTGATGGCGTCCTTCAAGATGCGGGTGCCGTCGCGCACCGGCACCACCGTGGCGCCCAGGCGCTCCATCCAAAATACATTGGGCCGCTGGCGTTGCACATCCACCTCGCCCATGTAGATGGTGCAGGCCAAACCAAACCGGGCCGCCATGGTCGCGGTGGCCACGCCGTGCTGGCCGGCCCCGGTTTCAGCAATCACCCGCGTTTTACCCATGCGTTTGACCAGAAGCCCCTGCCCCATGACGTTGTTGGCTTTATGAGCGCCGGTGTGGTTCAGGTCTTCACGCTTGATGTAGATCTTGGCCCCGTCGAAATGGCGCGTCAGATTGGGGGCAAACGTCAAGGGCGTCGGACGGCCCGCGTAGTTGGCCATCAACTCCACATACGTGCGCCAGAAATCAGGGTCGGCTTTCGCCGCCGCAAAGGCTTCTTCCAAGTGTTCGAAGGTGGCGGTCAAAATCTCGGGCAAAAAGGCGCCGCCGAACCCCCCGTAATAGCCTCGTCTACGCATATGCGCTTCCTCCGATGGTTTGGGAAAAGACAAAACGATCGGTGCGGCACAGCAGCACCGAAAAGACCCCTTGCGCGGTTTGATTGAAATCCAACCAGCGGCATACCTCCAGCAAGGGTGTTTGTGGCGTTACTTCCAGATGGCGGGCGTCATCGCCCTGAGCTTGTCCGATTCTGAAACTTTGCCTGCCGCCGGTGGGCCGCAGGAAAAAACGCTCCCCGGCGATATCCGAAAGCGAGCGGCCCTGCAGGTCCACATGCTCGATGCCGGCGAACAGTTCGGCATGCAGGTAGATCCGTTCAAGCAGCACCGGGGTCCCCCCTACCCGGGTGAGCCTGGAAAAGTAATAGGCCCGCTGTCCCGAAAAGGGATTTTCAGCCTGATCATGGACCAGCACCAACGCGATGCGATCGAGCAGGCGCATTTCCACGGCCATACCTTTGTTGCGAAAAGAGGCGCTGGTGCCGTCCAATGAAAACAGATCCACCTCCGGGCGCGGCTCGCGCACATAGGTGCCCGAGCCGCGTCTTCGGACCAGCACCCCTTTGCGCACCAGCAATTCAAGGGCTTGGCGAATGGTGGGCCGCCCCAAGCGATGGGTTTGGGCCAGATGATGCTCGGAGGGTATGCGGCTGCCGGGAAGGTACTCTCCCGTGCGAATCCGTTGCATCAACCAGTCGGCCAGCTGACGGTATAAAGGTATCGGTGAATCGGGATTCAGCATGATCCTGTCCCATCAAAAATTTCCGCCAGCATTCCGCGAATTGGTAAAGTTGTCAAGACAATTCTCGGGAACCACGAAGTGCTCCGTTCGGAGGTCGTCATCGAATTCGATTCCACTTCCGAGACTTGACCCATTCACCGAGTGGAAGCGATTCAGAAAAGCCGGCTGCTTGCGTTTAAGCAGCTTTGCAGGCATCCTATTCAGGGGAACGCCGGTTCACCAATCCTGCCTGATGACTTAGGCAAACGAGCTGACAATGGCTTCCCCAATGAGATCGCGGATGTCGTTTAGGGTAGCGGCAGGAGCTGAGTCGTGATAAAAGCCTTTTCATTTCAGCCTCTGGAAAGAAATAATGCAAACGACTCTCTCTTCGAAAATTCAGATCATCCTAACCGATGCCTATACTTTTTTTGGTCAGCACTTTTTCCAGATCGCCGCACTGTGCCTTCCCTTCATCTTCGCGACCACGCTGTCCGATTTCATGTTGGGCGCCATTTATCGTTCGGGGCCCATGGCCTTGGTTGCGCCCCTGGCGCTCAATTTGCTGGTTTACCCGATCTACACTGCGGCATTGATCCAACTGATGGCCCGGCGCGCCAGAAAAGAGCACCCTAAAAACGGTGACCTGATCATGGCCGCGCTTCAGCAATGGGTGCCGCTGCTTATGCTGAAAGCCATCATGGTGTTTTTGGTCGGGCTGGGAATCAGTCTGTTGATCGTACCGGGCATCTGGTTGGGGGTGCGCCTGGCGTTTGCCGAATTCTATCTGGTCCTGTTCGGCATGACCCCAAAAGAGGCGATCATCAAAAGCTTACAGAGCACCCGCAATCAATTCTTGCTCATTTTGATCCTGTTCATGGCCACCTACGTTCCGATCCTTCTGCTGGGCCTGACCACGGATCAGATCGTACGTACGATCGCTGCCAACGATTTTTTCAGGATCATTGTCAACGCGGGCTGGTCATTGATCGGCTTGCTGGTGCACGTGGTTCTTTTCAGAGCCTTTATGCAAGTCTTATCGGAGCAAAAAACGGAAAGCATCGAATGATTCTTTGGGGCTCGCCAGGGACGTATTGCGCCGCGCCATCATCCCCCAAACACCCCATGCTCCCGCAGAATATTCATGCCGATGACCAGCAGCACCACTCCGCCGGTGCAATCGGCATAGCGGCGGATGAGCGTTGCTTCGGAGATGCGTGTCCCCAAGCGCATGCCGATGGTCGTGAAAACAGCCGCCACGATGCCAATCGCAAGGGAGGGGTACCAGATGGAGACATCGATCATGGAAAGGCTCAGTCCGACCGCCAGGGCATCCAGGCTGGTGGCCAGCGACAGCATCACCATTGTGGCGCCTTTGGTAGGGTCCTTGGGCGCGGCTGCGTCCTGGCCTTTAAAGGCCTCCCGCAGCATGCCCTGGGCAACCCATACCAGCAGGCCAAATGCCATCCAGTGATCAAAGCTGGCGATCTGTTTCCGGATGGATAAACCCGCCGTCCAACCCAGGACAGGCATGGCGGCCTGAAAAAAACCGAAATGCCAGGCCAATCGGAAATTCTGGCGCAAATTGATTCTCTTCAGCTTGATGCCTGCGGCGATAGCGACGGCAAACGCATCCATGGCCAATGCGACGGCTATGGCGACGATATTCAGCAAGGTCAAAACAAACACCCCTGATGGCTCAATTGATATCGAACTGCAGTTCCGCTCATTGTTGAAACATACGTCAATAGCATTATAATTGCGCAGCCTGCGGTCGTATGCAGACCAATGGTGACATTACTCTGATCAAAGGAAGCTTTCAATGGACAAGTGGGAAGAAAAATTGTCGTGCGCACCGGCCTGCCATCGCTGCAGCAGCCCTTTGAACCCTCAAGACCCTCGCATCCTTTCGGTTTACGACCACGAACCAATGTGTCTGGCCTGCAAGAAATCAGAAGAACAGCGCCCGGATTATCAAGCCGTTTCACGGCAGATGATCGGCGCCTGCATGGCTGAAACCGAAATCATGTACAGCGATCCGGGCGGATATTGTTTTCATCATTTCTATCCGTTTACCTGTAAATAGATGCTCTTTTCGGCATTCACCCTGGTGGGCCGGCCGTGTCGAATGCCGGGTGTTTCATCGATAGTGCAATCGGGCCTGCGGTACCGTGCAAAGGGGCGGAAACAAACGCCTAACCATTTTCTCACCATCCGCTCACATCCGGCAGCTACAAGCTTTGTGGATCAGTAAAGGGGGCCTTGCAAACAGGAGGTGAGCGCCGTGCACTACACGGGCGTCTGTTTTTATCGTTGAAACCGGCCAGGGCGAAATCGGTGGGTATTTATTCCATCAGCACTCCAAGCGGAGGGGCAAGATGTCCAAGGAAACCATCCTGGTGGTCGATGATGAAGAAGATATTTTGGAACTGGTGCGTTTTCATCTCAGCCGCGAAGGCTTTGCCGTACTGTGCGCCGAAACAGGTGAAGCGGCCTTTCGCATCATCAAGGAGAACCGCATCGACCTGCTCTTGATCGATCTCATGCTGCCGGGCATCGACGGCCTTGAACTGACGCGGCGGTTGAAAAGCGATCAGCATACCCGTTCGATACCGGTGGTGATGCTGAGCGCCAAAGGCGAGGAGGTCGATATCGTCACCGGCCTGGAGCTGGGGGCCGATGACTATGTGACCAAACCGTTCAGCCCGCGCGTTCTTGTGGCCAGGGTGCGCGCCGTTTTCAGGCGGCGGGCCGCCCCGCCGGTCGCGGCGGATGAGATCATCCAAATCCACGGGTTGTCTATCGACCCCGGCCGGCGCAGCTTATCCGTCGACGGTATGCCGGTCGATCTGACCTTTACGGAATTTCAGGTGCTGTCTTTCCTGGTCGCCCGGCCGGGATGGGTATTTACGCGCAGCCAGATCGTGGATGCCGTCCGCGGGGACGATTACCCGGTGACCGACCGCAGCGTGGATGTGCAGATCGTGGGATTGCGCAAGAAATTGGGCAGCAGCGGTCATCTGATAGAAACCGTACGCGGGGTGGGGTACCGTTTCAAAGAAAAACCATGATCAAACGCAAACGCCTCATCTGGCAGCTCTATCCCGCCTATCTCGTGTTGGTGCTGGTCACTTTGCTGGCGACGGGCTGGTATGCATCGCGCGCCATGCGCGCATTCTACATCTCCCAGATCCGCCAGGAGCTGATCTATCATGCCCGCTTTTTAGCGCCCCAGATACTGACTTTTCTGGAACCCTTAAATTCCCCGGCACTGGATCGCTTCAGCAAGCAGACCGTCATGAATATCCCTATCCGGCTGACGATCGTCCTGCCGGACGGCACGGTGGCGGCCGATTCGGAAACCGATCCGCTCAAGATGGAAAATCACGGCGACCGACCCGAAATCCGGCAGGCGTTTAAAGGTGACGTTGGAACAGACCAGCGCTTCAGCGATACGCTCGGGCAACAGATGATGTACCTGGCCTGGCCGCTGAGAACAGATCCCGTGCCGGGCGTCCTGCGGGTCAGCATTGCGTTGACGGCGATCGAACAATCGCTGCGGGCATTGCAGTGGCGCCTGTTTTTAGGCGCTATGGTGATTGCAGGTTTGGCCGCCTTGGTCTGTTTGATGATCTCACGGCGCATCAGCCGTCCCCTTGAAATCATGCGCCTGAGCGCCGCGCGTTTTGCCAAGGGCGATTTGGCCCATCGACTGGCTGCGCCGGCAACGGAGGAACTGGCTGCTTTGGCCCAGGCCATGAATCAGATGGCGCAGGAACTGGAGCAGCGCATGGCGGCCATCGTTCAGCAGCGCAATGAAAGCGAGGCGGTCTTTTCGAGCATGGCGGAAGGGGTGGTGGCGCTGGATCAGGATGAGCGCATCCTGCGCGTAAATGCGGCGGCGAGGTCGCTTTTCAATGGCGAATCCGGCCAGTTGGAGGGCCGCAGCATTCAGGAGTTGGTGCGCAACCGGGAATTGCACGAGATGGTTCGAACCACCCTGATCCAAGGAATTACTGCCCGGGCAGACATCGCCATACACCGAACCCGCGAACATATTCTGAACATCCACTGCACCCCGCTCGCAAATAGCGCGGGACAGCGCATGGGCGCTTTGTTGGTGGTGAACGACGTCACGCAATTGCGCCGCCTTGAAACCATGCGCAGTGACTTTGCCGCCAATGTCAGTCATGAAATCAAGACGCCGCTGACCGCCATCCAGGGTTTCGTGGAAACACTGGTCCAGGGTATGGTGACCGACCCGCAGGAAGCGCAACGCTTCCTGCAAATCATTTCCAAGCACGTCCGGCGTCTTTCGGCCATCGTGGACGACTTGATGCAACTGGCGCGTCTTGAGCAGGGTGACCGGGAACAGCCCCTGAAACCGGAATCCGCTTCAATCCACCAGCTGCTCCAGGCGGCAATTCAGGTCTGCCGGCCCGCCGGCGAGCAAAAAGGCATTGCGATTCATCTGGCCTGTCCGCAGGAGTTGACGGCCCACATGGATACAGCCCTGATGGAACAGGCGGCCGTCAACCTCTTGGACAATGCCATCAAATACAGTCCGGAAAACAGCCACATTCAGGTCACTGTTCAGGTGGCCGAACAGATCCGCATCGACGTTCGGGATGAAGGTATCGGCATTGCCCAAAAACACTTGCCCCGACTCTTCGAGCGTTTTTACCGGGTGGATGAAAACCGCAGTCGCCGCCTGGGCGGCACCGGCCTCGGTCTGGCGATCGTCAAACACATTGTGCAGGTCCATGGCGGGCGTGTGACCGTAGAGAGCGTCGAAGGCCAAGGCAGCACTTTTTCCATTCACCTGCCCCGGTCGCTATAATTAGCGTATAGATCGGCTTCCCCGGGATAGGCGATGAGAGACGATCATCTTCATCGAAGAAGGCCGATCCCCTGAAGTCCCAGCTTGGCGCCATCGTTCAGCCAGAATTGCTGAAAGCCGAATTGCAGCTTGACGTATTTCCAAATGTCTGATATGGCTAACAAAACATTCGGTGATGGAACCCAAAGACGACCATGCCCCATGCTGACCGAACGGGAAAAGTTGGACAGTCTGACGCGTCTGGGGATCGAGCTGAGCCAGATCAATGATCTGGACATTCTGATGGAACGGGTCCTGACCCGCGCGCGCCAATTCGCCAATGCCGATGCAGGCTCGATCTATATCCTCCAAGACGGCTGGCTTCACTTTTCCTATACCCAAAACGACACCCTGCAAAAAAAACTGCCCAAGGGTGAGAAGCTGATCTACTCGACTTTCAAAATCTCCACCGATACCGAGAGCATCGCCGGCTACGTGGCATGCACGGGGAGGCCGCTGAACATCGCGGATGTCTATGAGCTGGAAGTGACACTGCCGTATAGTTTCAGCAAACAGTTCGATGACGCGGTGGGTTATAAAACGAAGTCCGTTCTCACGATTCCGCTGGAAACCAGCAGCCGCGGCATTTTGGGGATTCTGCAAATCATCAACGCCCAGGATTCCTCGGGTAAAATCACCTCTTTTTCACCCCAGGACGAGCGTAT
The DNA here is from genome assembly GCA_003599575.1 of Desulfobacteraceae bacterium. Taxonomy (GTDB): domain Bacteria; phylum Desulfobacterota; class Desulfobacteria; order Desulfobacterales; family Desulfosarcinaceae; genus Desulfatitalea. The sequence continues at coordinate 23,827 of QZKV01000157.1, forward strand.
GATGTACCATTTCGCCGCTGTTGCCGCCGTAGCCCTTGAGCGTGCGCAAATGACGCGCGCGTTGATTTTGCGCATGATCCGCATGGCCGAAATGCGCGACCCCCGGGAAACGGGCCCGCACGTCAACCGGGTGGCCGGCTTTGCCGTGGAAATTTATGAGGCCTGGGCCTCGCGCCAGCATGTCGATGGAAAAACCATCGAGAAAACCCGCGACGTCCTGCGCATGGCCGCCATGCTGCATGATGTCGGCAAGGTAGCCACCTCGGACCTGATTCTTAAAAAACCCGACCGGCTCAGCGCCGCTGAATTTGAGACCATGAAGCAACATACGATTCAGGGTGCCCGGCTTTTCATGCATCAGCAGTCCGATTTCGATGAGGCCGCCGGCATTGTAGCCTTGAACCATCACGAGCGTTGGGACGGACAGGGGTACCCGGGCCATGTTGATTTTCGTACCGGCCGGCCGCTCAAGAGGTCCGCACCGGGCGGACCTGCACGCGGCAAAAAGGGGCTGGAAATCCCTTTGTTCGGCCGCATTGTGGCGCTGGCGGATGTCTTTGACGCCCTCAGCACCAAACGAACGTATAAAGAAGCCTGGGATGAACGCCACATCTTGGCGCAGATAGAAAAAAATGCCGGAACCCAATTCGAACCCGAGTTGGTGGATATCTTTTTCCAACGCTACGAGGTGATTCGTTCGATCCAAAAACGTTATTGCGAGTTGACTTGAAAGCAGCCTCGCCAACCCTTTAAATTGCGATAGCGGCAAGGCGGCCAATGAAAAAAAATTGCCTTACAGGAAAGGAGGCCCGCAGAACAACTGAATCATGGGTTATCCTTCCTGTGCTTCCCCGACCGAATCGGCTTAAAACCAGATCCTAACTATTTTAACCGGCTTAAGCTTGTAAAAAGGATAAAATGCTTTAAATTTCCGATTATTTTGATTCAGGAGGGGTTCAGTCCCCTATAAACATAAAGATTAAGGATGGGCGATGAGCAGAGGTATAAAAGATATCAAAAAAGATATTCTCGACCAATTCAGGGCCATGGAGGGAGAGGAAAACGACGTCCTGCCTGAAAATTGGCTGACGGAAGAGTACCTGCCATTCTTAAACGCTTTTGAAAAGCGTGATTTCGAAAAAGCGATCAAGGAGCTGGCAGCCAAGGGGTTCCTCAAATACGAGATGAAAGGCTCGATACCCAAACTCAAGCTGACCGAAAAAGGAGCCAACCTGATTCATTGAACCGATATTCAACGTGCAGTTTTTGCATGTCCGCGTTTAGCTGCGACACCCCGTCGTCCACCAGAGTTTTTTCGGCCCGCAACACCTCGGGTGGGAGGCTTCCTTTCATCCAATCCATTAGAGGCGCTCTGCAATAGGTGCCTCGGAGCGTCTCCAACCAGTCTTCAGTCATCCGTATCCGCTTGCCTCTCATCCGCCAGGGTCCCGCGTACCACACTGCGCCGGCCATAGCGTTCGGTGATCGCATCCAAGACCCGATCGAGCTTTTCCCATTGACCCCTTTGATTTTCTTCGGGCCGGCCGAACAACTCCTGTTGCACGGGCATGCTCTCCGGCTGCAGGTTGCCGGCACCGGTCCCGATCAACCGAACCGGTTGGACGAGCGGAAATGCGGCCAGCAAACTCAGGGCGGTTTGATAAATGGGATCGGATGATTGGACCGGTCGTGCCAAGGTATGGCTGCGGGTATGCTGCGCGAAATCGGCGCTTTTCAGCTTCAGGGTGATCGTGCGGGCGCGGACCGCCTCCTTTCTGAGCTGGCGCGCCACGGTTTCCGATTGTGCCAGCAGATGACAGGCAAGCACGTTGCGGTCCGTGGTATCGCGATCCAGGGTGAGTTCGCTGCTCACCGACTTGGCCGCACTTTCGGGCACAACGGGGGAATCGTCCTGTCCGTGGGCCAATGCCATCAGCCGGTGACCGAATTTTCCCAGCCGCCGCACCAGCAGGGCCTCGGGTAGGCGGCGGATCTGTCCCAAGCTCTGAATGCCCAATCCGGCTAGCCGTTCCTGGGCGTGAGGACCCACCCCGGGCACTTTGGCAATGGGCAGCGCTTCGATAAAGCCAGCTGTCTGATCGGGTGTGATCAAGGTCAATCCGTCCGGTTTTTCGAGGTCCGAAGCAATTTTGGCCAGGAACTTGTTCGGCGCGATACCGACCGAACAGGTCAGCTTGGTCCGCGCCTTAATGCAGGCTTTAACAGCCCGACCCGTTTCACGCGGTTCGCCGTGCAGCCGGGCGCACCCGGTGATATCCACATAGGCTTCGTCGATCGAGATCGGTTCCACCAGAGGAGAAAACGTGCGCAAGATCTCCATCACGCACTGCGAGATCTCGGCATACCGGCGGCGGTGCGGCGCAACGATGACCAGATGCGGACATCTCTGCCGGGCCTGAAAGATGGGCATGGCTGAACGGATACCGTACTTGCGCGCTTCGTAACTGGCCGCCGCGACAACGCCGCGGTGCGACCCGCCCACCACGACGCACTTGCCCCTCAGGGATGGGTTGTCCAGCTGTTCGACGGACGCAAAAAAAGCATCCATATCCATATGAAGAATCGTTGGGCTTGCCATTTGTTACAATTTTGTTATAGTGCTCATCATACTCGTCAGAAATGTCTTGTTTGGCTTTCATTCGAACCCAATCGGGCGCTCACATGAAACGGATCGAAGAAGTTACCCTGCTGTACGAAATCAGCCAAGCCCTCAATGAACATCTGGACCTGAAAAAATCTTTATATAAAGTCCTGGACATCCTGTCCAGTTCGATGAACATGGTGCGCGGCACCTTATCGATCCTTGATCCGGTGAGCAATGAAATCAGCATCGAAGTGGCCCACAGTTTGTCCCTGAGCACCATCGAACGGGTCAAATACAAATTGGGCGAAGGCATCACGGGCGGGGTGATCCAAAGCGGCAAGGCCGTGTCCATCCCCAAAATCAGCGAGGAACCCCTGTTTCTCGACCGCACTGCCGTTCGCAAAAAACTCAAGGATTTTCAAGAGCTTTCATTCATCTGCGTTCCCATCAAGAAAGGCAATCAGGTGATCGGCGCGCTGAGCGTGGACCGTCCCTATGAGGAGGCCTACCCTCTCAGGGACGGCCAAAAACTGCTCTCCGTGGTGGCGACCATGATCGCCCAGCACGTGATCAACCTGGAAATCATCCGGCGTGAAAAAGAGCTCCTGCGCGAGGAAAACAAACGCCTGCGCGACGAATTGGAAAACAAGTACCGCATCACCAACATCGTTGGCAACAGCAACAAGATGCGCGAAGTGTTTCAAATGATCTCGCAAGTTTGCAAGAGCAATGCGACTGTGCTGGTGCGCGGAGAAAGCGGCACCGGCAAAGAACTGGTCGCCAATTCGGTGCATTACAACAGCCATCGGAGCAAGGGGCCCTTCATCAAGGTGAACTGTGCGGCCATCCCCGCCAACTTGATCGAAAGTGAACTTTTCGGTCATGAAAAAGGCGCTTTTACCGGCGCCATCAAGCAAAAATTGGGCAAGTTCGAATTGGCCCACAAGGGCACGCTGTTTCTGGACGAGATCGGTTCCATCGGCCTGGACGTGCAGGGAAACCTGCTGCGGGTACTGCAGGAAAAAGAGTTCGAGCGCGTCGGCGGCCAGAGGACCATCAAAATCGATGTGCGCATCATCACGGCCACCAACAAAAACCTGGAACGGGCTCTGGAAGAGGGGACCTTTCGCGGCGATCTATATTACCGGCTTAATGTTTTCCCCATCTACATGCCCCCCCTGCGCGAGCGCAAGACGGACATTTTGCTGCTTTCCGATTTCTTTCTGGAAAAATACGGCAAGGAAAACGGCAAGGACATCAAACGCTTTTCCACGCCGGCCATCGACATGCTCATGTCCTACCATTGGCCGGGCAATGTGCGCGAGCTGGAAAATTGCATTGAACGGGCGGTGCTGCTCTGCGATGGCGGTGTGATTCACAGCTACCATCTGCCCCCCACGCTTCAAACCGGCAGGGAATCGGGTACCCTTCCCGAGCTTTCCCTGGAGGATGCCGTGGCCAATTTGGAAAAGGAAATGATCATCGACGCCTTGAAAAACACCCGCGGCAACGTTACCACCGCCGCTGCGGTGCTGAAGACGACCGTGCGAAAGTTCGCCTATAAATCGAAACGATACGGAGTTCGTTACAGCCATTACCGGTGACAACCGGCCGCCTCGCAAACGACGGCCGCACGATAAGGGAACGCCCTCTTCCGGGCTTGAAAACAGACCTTCACCGCGTTTCGCAGAGGAATCCGATGGCTTCGACTCAACCCACCTACGAGCAGTTGCTTCAAAGGGTTCAAACCCTGGAAGCCGAAATTAAGTCCCGACCGCAGATGGAGGCCCAAATCCCGGAAAAAGATGCCCGGGCAACTTCTGTCAACCGGCATCGTCAGGCCGAGGAAGCCCCCGGGCAAAGCGAACAGCTTTACCGCTCGCTCGTGGAAAATACCCTGGATGGGTATTTCATCGGCGAGTGGCCCTCCGGCCGGTTTCGCTTTCTCAACAAGCGCATGCGCGAAATGCTGGGTTACACGCAGGAGGAAGGGCTGTCGCTGACCCTGTGGGAGGTCATCGAGCCCGATGATCACGCCGCTTTTAAGTCCGCCGTGGACCGCCGCCAAAAGGTCGAAAAAGGAGTTGGCCCACCGGCGGCATACCGTGCCAAGCGCAGGGACGGTACCTATTTTCGGGCCGAAATTTCCAGCGCCATGGTCCTTTTCGAAGAAAAACCGGCCATTCAGGGGCTGTTGCGCGATATTACCGAAACAACGCGCCTGCAGGCCCAGTTGCAGCAAGCCCAACGCATGGAATCGATCGGAACCCTGGCCGGAGGCGTCGCCCATGATTTCAACAATTTGTTGATGGCCATCCTGGGCAACACGACCATGGCAAAGCTCGGCTTGGATCCGAAACATCCGGTATACGAACGCCTTGAAAACATTGTTACCTATGTCCAGAACGCTTCAGCCTTGACCAAGCAGCTGCTCGAGTTCGCCCGGGGCGGAAAGTACGAGGTGCGGTCGACGGTGCTGAACAGCCTGATCGAAAAAACGGTGCAGATGTTCGGACGGGCCAAAAAAGAACTCTCCATCCACACCAAACTCGATCCGGAGCTTTGGACCGCCGAGGTGGACCGGGGACAAATCGAACAGGTTCTGCTCAACCTGCTGGTCAATGCATGGCAAGCCATGCCCGAGGGCGGACGAATCGACATTGAAACCCGCAACGCCGTCATTGAAAGCACCTATTCCAAAGCATTTCGCATCACACCGGGCAACTATGTGTGCATCAGTGTGGCGGATACCGGTATCGGCATGGAAAAAGAGGTGCAAAGTAAGATCTTCGAACCCTTTTTCAGCACCAAGGACCGCAGCCGCGGCACGGGCCTTGGGCTCGCCTCGGCCTACGGCATCATCAAGAACCACGACGGCATCATCAATGTGTACAGCGAAAAAGGCAAGGGCGCCAAATTCACCATCTATCTTCCGGCGGTTGAGAAGAAGTTGGAAACTGTCCCCGCGCCTGCTGCGGCAAAAATGATTCCGGGAACGGAAAAAGTGTTGCTGGTCGATGACGAACAGATGATTCTGGAGGTCGGGCAGGCCATCCTGGTTGAGCTGGGCTATCATCCCTGCCTTGCGCACAGCGGTCAGGAGGCCTTGGATATTTACACCCGCGACAAAGGGGAAATCGATCTGGTTATCCTGGACATGATCATGCCCGCCATGAGCGGCGGTGAGACATACGACCGGCTGAAAGCCATCCGCCCTGACGTCAAAGTGCTGCTCTCCAGCGGATACAGTCTCAGCGGCGAGGCCGCCCGCATTCTCAACCGCGGGTGCAACGGCTTTATCCAGAAGCCATTCAACATTGAAGAGCTGTCGCGCAAGATAAGGGAAGTGCTCGACGGCGAGAGCTGCGCGCCCGAGACGTGAGTTCGGTAAATCTGTCGCGCGCGCATGTAAACAGCGCTCGGCGGCACGCGCAGGATGCATTCGGTGCACCAAAAAATTGGAACATATTGAGGGGCGCTACTCCTCGTAGGGGCGCCCGCACTCTTTGCACCGGCCATCCGGTCCGATCACGCCAATACAGGTCTCGTCCCTGCACAGCTTTCGTTGTTCCCATTCCGGATCGTCCACTCGCGTTTCGGAATCCCCGGCAGGGTCATCGGTTTCCTCATCCGCATCAGGCGCTTCAAATGTATCGGTATATTGCGCGATTTCGGAAGGGATGGGCAGCGGCCCCTTGTACTCCAGGCCGCACTCCTTGCAGCGCCCATCCGGGCCGATGACGCCGATGCAGCTCTCGTCACTGCACAGTATCCGGGTTTCCCAATCCTTGTCCGGTATGGCGGCGGATTTTTCTTTTTCCATGGTTGATACGCACCTCCTTCGCAGATACCCTCCGTTGATCGGAAAATAACCCCTATATACCCTTCGAAAATGCGCTTGTCCACAACCAGACGCGCAAAGCATCGGTACAAGGGCTGCATGGAGCGACGTCGGGGGGCGCAAACTCTTTGTTGACACCTTTACAAACTTCACTTAGCCTGCAAAAACTTCATGTTCGGCCTGAATCCATTTTCAAAACACGCGATCACTGATCAAAAGCTTAGAGGAGCCGCCCTTTGTTCTGCAAAGCCGATCCAAATGGATACCGTCAGGTCCTGCCGGGGATAAAGCTCAAAACCCTGGTGCACGGAGAACGGACGCTCTTTGCCGAATTCAGGCTGGAGGCCCACAGCGTCTTGCCCAGACATGCCCATATATACGAGCAAACCGGCTATCTGGTGGAAGGCCGCATTCGGCTGACCATCGCAGGAAAGACCTTCGAGGTCGGCCCGGGCGACAGCTGGTGCATTCCGGGCCATACCGAACACAGCGCCGAGATCTTGGAAAGATCGATCGCCATCGAAGTCTTCTCACCGGTCCGCGAAGATTATCTACCGGAGAAAGCCGCGGTGTGAGGCGATTGCCTTTACTGAAGGAATCGCTTGGCCCATCTTAACTAGTGTCCATCCAAGGCTACGCTTTTTCTGAGTCGTATTCGTTGTCGTAATCGTATTCGTAATCGCCCTCGATTATCTAAAGTTCGAATACGATTACGAATACGA
>QZKV01000049.1 GCA_003599575.1 Desulfobacteraceae bacterium
GTGCCGAACTCGGAGTCGAGGGTGCCGTCGTCGTTGTAGCGGACCACGGAGGCGCCGTCGCCGGCCACCAGGATCTTCCCGTCCCCCTGGATGGCCACGGCGTATGCCATGCCGTCACTGAGCGTGGTCACGACGCCCGCGTCGTCAAACGAGGTGTCGAGGTCGCCAGCTACTCCGGTGCCCCCGCCGTACGTCCACTTCGCATAGAGAACAACATCGACCGCTCCCACCGTGAAGTTCTGATCCTGGGTATAGGTCGTTCCGCTTCCGTCAGCCTGCGTGTTCCAACCGGCAAAAGCATAACCGTCCCTGGCAAGATTGCCGGTATTGCCCAGCACCGTTACGATCTGACCTTCTTCGTAGTTGGTGGTATCCACCGGGACGCTGCCGCCATCTTCGCCGTTGCCGTCATAAGTGATGGTATACGTGGGATTTGCTGTCCACCGCACATAGAGGGTGACATCGACCGCTCCCACCGTGAAGTTCTGATCCTGGGTATAGGTCGTTCCGCTTCCGTCAGCCTGCGTGTTCCAACCGGCAAAAGCATAACCGGCCCTGACGAGATTGCCGGTATTGCCCAGCACCGTTACGATCTGACCTTCTTCGTAGTTGGTGGTATCTACCGGGACGCTTCCGCCATCTTCGCCGTTACCGGCATAGATCACGGTATAAGTGGGGTTTGCGGTCCATCGTGCATACAGCGTTATATCGGCTGTTTCCATCGTGAAAGTCTGACCCTGGGTATAGGTCGTTCCGCTGCCGTCGGCCTGCGTGTTCCAGCCCGTAAAAGCGTATCCGGACCTGACGAGATTACCGGTATTGCCCGGAACCGTTACGGTCTGGCTTGGTTCATAACCGGTGCTGTCAACCGGGACGCTTCCATCATCGTTGCCGTTGCCGGCATAGGTTGTCGTGTAGGTCGTTGTACCTACACCATTGCTGCCTCCGCCGCATCCGGCCAGGGCCACGGCAAAAATCAGGGTAAAAACAATACCGAAATGCGTATGCTTTTTCATTTCCACCTCACTTTAGAATAATGATTTGCATTTCATTGGTGTGTCTCAGTCCATGTCACAATCAGATCGTTCCGCCCCCCTTCCTGTGGTTTTCCGAATTGAGAATGTTCCAGAGGTCATCGGCATTCGTAAAAGCCGTTTTCACGTCTTCTCCGACCGTCTCCACGATCCCCACAACACCGCCGCGCCTCTTCCCGTCAAAGCGGTAGATACGCACAATGTAATTGGCCACGAATGTATCGGGTGCCCGTCTTTTTTCGTCCATGCGCGGTATTTAGCAAAGGGGGGTTTACAAATAGGGTACAGATCGCGGAAATTAATGTTCCTGATCAGCCTGCCTGCGGGAGGCGCCGATACCGAGGACGCTGATCTGATAAGCGGGGACAGCTCGAAGAGCTCGACAGGACCCGGCGGTCACAACTTGAAGAAACCCAAAAGAGCTTGAGGGGCTCTTGATGAACTACTGATGCCGGTACGCTATTTCGATAATGTCCTGTATAAGGCTTCGGTTTCTGGGGAGGGATCGACGTTCAGGACAGTCTGCAATATCCGCTTGCATTTCATGTAGACCGCAATGGCTTCGGCCTTGCGCCCGGCCGCGCAGCAGCACTTCATGATGCGGCAATAGAATTCTTCCGTCAGGTGGTCGATTTCAAGACCCTTTTGATAGCACTCGATGGCCCGCTCGAATCGCCCGCCGTCCTCGTACTGCCGGCCCAGCCGTCTCGCGGCCTTGAGAAATTTTTCGCGCAGCCGTTCACGATAGGAGAGCGCCCAATGTTCGACGGATTCACTCAGGAACGCATCCTTGTAAAACAGCAGGGCTTTTTCGATGAGTCGCGCCTGGGCGTCTTCGGATGACAACGGCGGCTTCAGACTGCTTACCGCCCGGTCGAGGAGTTCCTCGAAGGCGTGGGCATCGACCCAGCAATATCCGGCATCCAGCGTTACCAGGCCGTCCCGGCGCTGGATGGCTTTGTCGCTTCCCAGCAGTTGGCGCAGCCTGTGGATGCTTGTGGCAAGCGATTGAAGCGCTGCATCACCGTCGGCGTCGGTCCAGAGCACGTCTGCCAGGTGCTCTGCGCTCGCGCCGTTTGCGCCGCAGGAGACGAGCAGCTTTAAAAGCGCGATGATCTTGCGCGGCGCCTTGGCCGGAAACTCAAGCGGACGGCTGTCCCGCATCACTTCGAATCGGCCGAGCGTAAATATCTTTACCGGCCATGGCCATTTTTCGACCTCGAGCGGAGGAACATCCGGAACAAGGTTGAGTTTCCGAATGAGGCGCTGAACATAATCCACCTCTATCCCGGCCTCGAGCGCCTTGATGCAGAGACTAACCATCACGTCCTGCCGCCAGAAGTAGGGCGCATGGGTGTAGCTCTTCTTTTTTGCCAGCGTCAACCCTTTGCGAAGGACATCGAGTCCTTCACTTTCCCGGCCGAGGCTGAAGGCAAAATAGGCTTCAATGAGATGACATGTGTATTCAAAACACTTGGTCCCGATTCGGGAGAAAATCTTTTCGGCATGGGCAAGCTGCCGGGCAGCCTCCTTACGATCCCCGGCTTCAAAGTCAGCCTGGGCCGCCAGGACCCTGCTCATTGCTTCGGGGAAAGGTTTTCCTGTCTCCGAGGTTATCGCCACCGCTTTCTGCGCGTACGACGCGGCATCGGGGATCTTCCCCAGGTTGAGGTTGTGAAAGGACAGGATGGTATAATAAATGGCGTAGTCGCCCCGCCGCCCCGGTCCCATGTAGGCTTCCATTTTCTTCAGATATTCCTCGGTCAGGCCGCGGTTTCCCATGATCAGTGCGCCAAACGCCATCTGAGAAAAAAACAGGGGATCGAGGAGATGCACGCCCATTTCAGCTGCCAGCGCAAGTCCCTCGGATGCCGCATGGAGCGCCATGGAATATTCGCCGGGTTGCTGCATATGAAAATGGCTTTCCATGAATTTCGAGGCGATTTTGACGAGGGGAGGCGTCGACCCGGATTCCGCCATTTTCTTCATCTGATCCAACACGATGCAATGCGCTGCTGTCTCGCCCATCCAGTTGTAATAAATGGAGGCACTGATGGGGGCGTTTACATGCAGCATGGTATTGGGGCTGTTTTGAGCCAGCGACGAGGCCCGGCGCATCCAGTTGCTGATGTCGGGATGGTCAGGGCGCCTCCACAACAGCGCACTGCCCATGGCCACTGCAACGCCGGCCTCGATTGCAGGGGAGGGATACGATGGGCAGCGGCGCACTCTTTCATCGAGCCAGTCGATCAATTCATCCAGCGGCCTGAAGTCGTCGAATGCGAAAAAGCACGCATCGACGGCGCCCGCCCACGTCAAAAGCGCTCCCGCGTCATCCCCCTGGTCCTTGAACAAACGATGTGCCCCTTCGAGTAATTTACGGCTTTCGGCGGGGTTCAAGGGCATGCTGCAGATGCCCTTCCAATAGAGCAGCCAGGGAATGTTTTCAACGATTTCCTGCGGAATTCTTCCAATCCATTCTGCGATGGTCCGGCTACGCCCTCTGGACATCAGGACCGGTGCCTGTTCCAGAATCAAGGCAACAAGCCCGCTCCAGTCTTCCGCTTCCAGAAGGAGTGCCGCCGCATCTTCGACCTGTCCCGCATTGATCAGCAGTCCAGCAGCTTTTCGTTGTATCGCCGTTCTCTCTTCAGGGGCGAGCATCTCATGCGCCCTGGATATGAGAAACTCCTTGAAGAGCGGATGATAGAGAAAGACGGGATGGTCCTTAATCACATGTCGTTCCGTGAAAAAGTTGCGTTCGTTCAGGCTGCGCAGTATTTTTCCGGCTGCTTTGATACCGGTGAGTGCTTCGGCCATCGACACGGTCATGGAAGGCAAATGGGCGGTCGCGAGCAGGAATTCCTGCTCCTGCCGGTCTGTCTTCCGGAAGATTTCGGCTGCAAAGTATCCGAATATCTCATCCGGTGTGAATTTGTTCAGCAGTTGAAGGTTGAGAAGCTTCGATTTCGCGCTCTCGATAAGGAGCATGAGGCCGGCCACCCAGCCTTCCGTTTTTTTATGGAAAAGCGCAAGGATCTCATCCGGCAGCTCCCGCTGGTCCTTGGCTCGCACGATTTCCCTCGATTCCTCTTCCGTCAGGCGCACATCCTCCCATCCGAGCCGGCTGATCCGGTTGTTCGCAAGCAGTCGTGCATAGGCTTCCGGGGCGGCATTGCGGCTCAGCACGATCATGTTGATCCCTTCCGGCACGAGGGACAAGGCGATGTTCAGGATCTTGTGGAAGCCGGAGCCGGCTGGGATTTCCTGGAAGTTGTCCAGGACAATGGCAAATGGCGGTTTGAACCTTTTGAACAACGCTTCAAAGTACTTGCGGGCGAACGCCGGGATGCCCATGAGATATTCGGGAGTCAGCAGCGGCAGGGACTTGCGGAAGCGCGGGGCGGCTTTTTTCGCGGCCAGTCCCATGTAATAGAAGAACGTGGCGATATCGCCGTCACCGCTGTCCGCCTTGTACCAGAGGCAGGGTATTTTCCGGGCCTCCAGAAAGCTTGCAACGAGCGTGGTTTTACCCGAACCGGCAGGGCTCGCAACCCAGACAGCGGTCCGCCGCAGGCACTCATCCAGAAGTCGGAATCCCCGTTCCCGCGGTATTATACCCGAAGAACGGGGAGCCGATATTTTGGTTAAAGGGACCATCTGCTCCGCCGCTGCGTTATATTATTCTATACCTACAGTCATCACAGCCGGTTTGCAAGGGCTCCTCCGTATAAATGCAGTGCAAACACCGAAGTGGAAAAGCCGGGATGTGCAGCTCGTCAGCTTCAGATATAGCGCACCTTGAATTGGCCCTGATTGGAAGGTGCAACCAACCTCGCTACCCCGAAGTGCGCTTAGTGCACCTCGGCGGAAGAGACAACCTTAACTGAACCTTAAATCTACCTTAACACGGGTTGCAACCATCCAATTCCGGAAATCGGAAAATCTGTGCGGGGGCAAGGCGCATTTCCGCCGCGGCCTCATACCCTGCTCATCGCTACGCATGCCGCAGGTTGTTTCCGGCTGCCCGTTGCAGCGGCAGCCGGAAACAAGCTATCGATTCAATTCCACATAGCAACTGAAGGGGGCACTACCCATCGACTGGAAATATCCCCCGGCGCGTACGGTTTTGCCGCTCACCACAAGGGCATTAACTCCATTGTTAGCGTCGGGATCAAAGCCCGGATCAACCGAGCCGTCGACCAGCACATGGGCTGCATTGTTGCGTGCCACTCCGCCCACCTCCCTGCCCGAGACCATCGGCGGGATGCGTAATTGGGATTACCGGTATACCTGGATCCGCGACTCTTCCTTTGCCGTGAGATCGCTGGGCAGACTGGGGTTCCTCAAGGAATCATACGCCTTCCGGCGCTTCGTCGAGCGAACGGCCGCAGGCAGCGCGGAGGAACTGCAAATTATGTTCGGGCTGCGCTATCCAAAGGGCAATGACGCCCTGGAAGGGCACGAAGGCGCCTTTCTGGCCGGCACCTTCTGGCTGGTGGACTGCCTGGCGCGCCAGGACCGTCTCGATGAAGCACAGCGGGTGTTCGCGCCCTGTCCACCGGGCAATGATCTGGGGCTGTTCTCGGAAGAATACGATCCGCGCCGCGGCGAAATGCTGGGCAACTTCCCGCAAGCCTTGACGCATTTGTCCCTGATCACGGCCGCCATTGCATTGTCCGAAATGGGCGCGGATCGAACATAAAGTCGAAAGCCGATGCAATTAGGGTTCAGGGCCTATACCCCATCAGCGAATTCCGCTTTACGCATAGTGAGACATTTTCTACCCAAAAAGTGGGCGTGCAAAGGCAACCCTTACTGAAGAATTCAGGAAGGGAAAGATTCGATGCCGACGTCGAACCGGGTAAAAAGTGCGTTGGGGTCGGCGGCGGGGCGTAACGGAATCGAAGAGAACGCCGTCGATTCTGATTGCGTGGTACCTAAGACGCACACCTTTGAAGTGGATGGAAGAAAAACAAACAAAGAAGGGAGATACCGCCATGGCTGACAATGCCAGCGATTTCTTGGTCCAGCGGCTGTATGACTGGGGCATCCGCAGAATTTACGGATATCCGGGAGACGGCATCAACGGTGTGTTCGGCGCCCTGAACCGCCATCGCGATAAAATCGAATTCATTCAGGCGCGCCACGAGGAAGAGGCGGCCTTCATGGCGACCGCGCATGCCAAGCTGACCGGTGAGGTGGGCGTATGCATCGCCACTTCGGGGCCGGGCGCGATCCACCTGCTCAATGGACTGTACGATGCCAAGAAGGACTCCATCCCCGTGATGGCCATTGTGGGCCAGACGGCGTCGATTTCGATGGGCAGCGACTACCAGCAGGAGGTGGATCTGATCACTTTGTTCAAAGACGTGGCCGAGCGCTATGTGCAGATGGCGGTTTCGCCCGCCGCCTTCCGCCACCTGGTCGACCGGGCGATGCGCATCGCCAAGGCCGAGCGGGCGGTCACCTGCATCATTCTGCCCCACGATCTGCAGGAGATGGATGCCGAGCCCGAGCCGCCGCGCAAACACGGCGCGGTCTTTACCGGCATCGGGTATTCCGAACCCGAAATCAAGCCCAAGCGTGCGGATATCCAGCACGCGGCCCAGGTCCTCAATGAAGGCCGCAAGGTGGCCATGCTGGTGGGCGCCGGTGCGCTGCACTGCACCGACCAGTTGCTGGAAGTCGCCGAGATCACCGGCGCGGGCATTGCCAAGGCGCTTCTGGGCAAGGCGGCCGTGCCGGACGACATCGAGTACGTCACCGGTGCGATCGGCCTTCTGGGAACGAAACCTTCATGGGACATGATGATGGACTGCGATACGCTGCTGGTCGTGGGCAGCGGCTTTCCCTATTCCGAGCACTACCCCAAACTGGGTCAGGCGCGGGCCGTGCAGATCGACATCCAGGCCCACAAGCTCTCCTCGCGCTATCCCATGGAAGTCAACCTGCACGGCGAAAGCCTGCTGACATTGAAGGAGCTGATCCCGCTGCTCCAAAAAAAGGACCTTTCCTTCCAGGACAAAATCCGGCGCAATGTGGGGGAATGGTGGCAGGTGATGGAGGCGCGCGCCAGACTGTCCGCCGAGCCGATCAATCCTCAGTTGCTGTTCTGGGAGCTGACCGCGCTGCTGCCCGAAAACTGCATCCTGACCTGCGATTCGGGATCCGCCGCCAACTGGTGGGCGCGCGACTTGAAAGTGCGCCGCGGCATGCAGGCCACCTTGTCCGGCGGATTGGCCACGATGTGTCCGGGCGTACCCTATGCGACCGCGGCCAAGTTCTGCTATCCCGACCGGGTGGCCATCGCCGCCGTGGGCGACGGCGCCATGCAGATGCTCGGCAACGCCGGCCTGATCACCGTCGCCAAATACTGGAGGCGCTGGTCCGACCCACGCCTGATCGTTCTGGTGCTCAACAACCAGGACCTGAACCAGGTCACCTGGGAGCAGCGCGTGCTGGCCGGCGATCCCAAATTCGAAGCCTCTCAGGACATCCCCGCATTCGACTACGCCGGCTACGCCGCCTCACTGGGGCTGTCCGGCATCCGCGTCGAAGATCCTGCGCACATCGTTCCGGCCTGGAAGCAGGCCCTTGCAGCCGACCGCCCGACGGTCATCGACGCCGTGTGCGACCCCAATGTGCCGCCCCTGCCGCCGCACATCAAGTTCGAGCAGGCCAAGGGCTTCATGACCTCGCTGATCAAGGGCGACCCCGACCTGAAGCAGATCGCCAAGCAGTCGGCCAAGCAGATGATGTCGAAGCTATTGACGTAGGGCGGGAATCGACGCAAGGAAGCTGGAGCTTCCTGGTACCGCTTTCCCGAGCAGGAGCTCGGGACGAGCGATGTATAAAAAGGCGAGTAGAGAAGTGCCGCAGGGTGCATTCCATTCACCATTTCAGCGGCCGCTAAGAGTAAAGATGTGCGTGGCGCACCCTACACAATTGCTTCCTTCGGTGGTTCCCGGGCCTGCGTTCTTAATCAGGGGCTTGGGAGCGAGCGGTAGAATAAGGCCCGGCCGAAGCGACACTGGCGTCAAGGAATCGAGCATGCAGAAAAAAACGAGAGCCCTTGTTATTACCTTGTGTCTGCTGCTGTCGACCCTCATAGTCGTTCCCTCCTCAGCAGCAGAACATCCTGGGGTGGGCTCCGGGAGTGACCGTCCAGAGCCGCAAAAGCAAATCGGTCCCCTCCTGTCGAGCGATCTGATCGGCCGCAAGCTCTCCACCTCGGCCGGCGGCGGGCTCGGCGACCTGGAGGACCTGGTACTCGATGAAAGCGGCAGAGTCCTCTTTCTGGTCGTGAAAATGGAGGAGCGCCTGATACCGGTCCCCTGGGAACGGTTTGACCGGGCCGGCGGCCCAGGAGAGTCGCCCACGTTCATCCTCGACATCGCGCCTGAACGTCTGGCCGATGCGCCCTCCTTCTCGGAAGAGGAATGGCGCGTCTTGGGGCAGAGGGATTGGACCGAACGGGTGTATTCTTTTTTCGCGTCCGATCGGCCCCCCACCGATCCAGGGGAAGCGCCGCCCGCTCCACGCAACTTGAGAATTGTCGAATGACACCAATCGTTTCAGCGGTGGCAAAAACGATCGAAGGTGCGTGCGGGTTTGAATAATTCCCGGGCATATCATCGGAACATTCTCGCCAAAAGGAAGAATGATCGATCAAACCCAAGCCAGTTTTCTGCGAAACCTGATGCTGACGCTGATCGTCGCCAGCGCAGCCCTGCTGCTGTGGCAAACGTTGCACATGGTCCTGCTGATCTTCCTGGGCACTATTTTCGGAATTTTTCTGAGGAAAAGCGGAGAGTGGATCAGCAATCGAACCGGACTTTCCATCGGGTGGTCCATCGTGGTGGTGACCTGCATCCTTTTGCTGGTGGCGGCGGTTGCGATCTGGGTGATGACCCCCAAGATCATCAGCCAGGCGCGGGAAATGGCCGACCAGCCATGGTCTTCAATGACCGCTAGGCCATCCAGAACCTGCTCGAAGGAAGCGATTTCACGCTGGGCGCCGATGCTTCCGTGGCGGCCGGCTCGTCCGGGGCGAAGGCCAAAGAAACGGCCAATGAAGCCGATATCATCACCTACACCGGCACCAAAGAGCTGTTTGCAGGCGTGGCGCTGACCGGCGGCATCCTGGACGTCGATGAAAACGCCATGTTCGCTTTCTACCGCCTGGACGAACCCGCCGTGCGCGGATAAGCAGCTGCCTCTGGAAAGAAGGTGGCGCTGGTGTATCACATCCTTGGCTTTCGCCGGGCCATCACGCCGGAACCCGGGCATGACCGGGCCAGGACGCAATAGGTGTAGTACTTAAAAATGAGGCCGAAGATTCCGCGCTTGTGCGCGAGGTTATTGATCGGGCGGTGGTGACACAGGTGCGATAGGATTCCCGGCTTGCTTCCGCCCGGCCAGGGCCATCGTGCGAAAAGTGGTCGAGCCGAAGAAACCGAGCTTCTCCACGGTGCGCTTGCTGCGCCAGTAGATCAGCTGCTGCTGGTCGGACCAGCCGCTTTCCAGGTCGATGCGGATGTTGGCCAAGGCCAGATCGATATGGAATTCATACTCGAGCAGGTAACCGCTGATCCTGCCGGCAGGGATATTGAAAACCGCCCGGCTCATTGTTCTGATGGTGAAGTCGTAGCCGGCGCTGTGGGTGGGTTCGCCCGTCTGAAGGTCGAAAATATCGGCCCTCCCGGCGTTTTGAATCCGCTCTCCCGCTCGCAGCACCTCGGGTATCAGGGTCAACGGCGGCTCGAAAACGATCCGTTTTCCTCTTTCCTGCAGATCCACCTCTTCGATCGCCACCGCACCGCGCCGGTCACGGCGGATCAACAGGGTGTAAAGACCCTCGAAAAACAATTCCCAACCCTCGGGGTCCGCAGCGGCGTTCGAGAGGGATACGGAGACCAGCCTTCCTTCGTTCTCACCCTGAACCACCTTGAATGTCATCGATCGCGGATCGAGCCGGACCAGTTTTTCCCCGGCCGCCGGGATTTCCTGCAGGCCTTCCACCGGATGGGCGATCTGCTGCGCCCGCAGGAGGGAGGCGGGAAGCACGAGTGCAACTGAAAAAATCACGATGGCGGCCACATGCGGTTTAAACGCCTGCATCAGGCTCTCCTTTCGGTCGGCGGTGACTGTTCGTGCCGAAAAAAGGTGCACGGCCTCAGCCGCCTTCTGATGGAAAGAGAAGCACGTCCGGACCTCCTTGCAAGGCCCCGGACAGGCGAATGAACATAATAAATCCTCAATACAGGCCGTTTCGAATACAATTACATTTCTTCGGCGATTGAGGGTGATCAAGCATCGCGAAATCCCCGGCGGCTGTGGCCGCAGACCGCGTCAGATAATTATTTCCCACCTTTTTGAGGCCCCTATCAGCGGGGTGTGTAACTTTTATGCAGTCGCGCATAGAGCGCAGAAAAACCCTTTCGAAAATTTCCTGCCATGACGCGGATATTCAAAGCCTTTTCTTTGCGTCGTTTGGCATGGTCTGTGCTTTTTGATAGTGGAAAATAAATTGACAAAGGAGACGCAGCATGAACCCGAAAAAGCAGATACTCGCGTTTTTGAAGCGAAAGATGAATCCCGCCGCCGAGGATCACGCGAAAATAAGGGAAGTCATGGACGGCATGGGCACCGGTACGGCCAGGCTCATTATCGAGCGCGAAGCGGATTATCCCATGGACGGCGACTACACCGTCGGCCATCTGGAGAACACAGGCAGGTACTACCTGGGCAAAATCGTCCGGCATGACGGCACGGTCGCCCAAAGGCTGATCGTGGATAAACAGACCGGGCTTACGCGATTTTTGTAAAATTTGCCACCGCATGATCATCCTCGTTCCGAATCTCCTCTATGGTTCACTCGCTCGCTCAACCCACGTCGTACCTGATCTTGCCCATTCGGCTCGACTCCGATGATAAAGGAAAAAACATGCGCATCCTCAATCCTTCTTTTTGGACGCTCTTCGGGGCGTTTCTGGGGTTCTTCGTATTTCACCCCTTTGTGATGATCAGCGCCCATGCCATGTCACCTTCTTTCCATAACTGGGCCGGCGGTCTGCGTTCTGCTTTTGCAGCCGGCATGCTGCCTTGGGGTATGGGATTCGCATTTATGGGAGGACTGTCCGCCTGGTTGCTGGCGCGTGACATCAGCGCGCGCAAAAAGGTCGAACTGGAGCTGCAGCGTTTGAATAAAACCCTCGAGCAGCAAGTGGCCGAGCGGACGGCCCTGGCGGATGCCCGCTCC
Source organism: Desulfobacteraceae bacterium (assembly GCA_003599575.1). GTDB lineage: Bacteria > Desulfobacterota > Desulfobacteria > Desulfobacterales > Desulfosarcinaceae > Desulfatitalea. Next base: position 11,299 of record QZKV01000049.1, read on the forward strand.
AGGCAGCTTCAAGCCCTGGCGGTGGAGCTGATCGCAGCCGAGGAGAAGGAGCGCCGCAGGATCGCCCTGTTGCTGCACGATGATCTGCAGCAGCTGCTGGCCTGTGCCAAGATGCAGCTGGAGGCATTTTGTGAAACCTCGGCCGACCAGATCCTGGGGCAGGTCAAACAACTTCTGGTGGAATCCATCAACAAATCACGCAGTCTGTCGCACGAGCTGAGTCCGCCCGTATTGAACAGCGCCGGCATTGTCGCGGTCCTTCGATGGGTGATCCAGAGGATGCGCGAAAAGTTCGAGCTGCAAGTCGAACTGCGGGGCGCTGAAGCGGATCTCCATGACCATGCCCCGTTGAAGGCCTTTACCATGCAGGCCACCCAGGAATTGTTGTTCAACGTTGTTAAACACGCGGGCGTGAAAAAGGCCTGGATCGATCTTTCCAGTTCCGAAACGCATCTGATCATCCGGGTCAGCGATCAGGGGAAAGGATTCGATCCGGCCGTCCTGAACGGCTGGAAGACATCGGCTGGCCTGGGTCTTTTAAGCTTGCGCGAGCGCGCCAGCTATATCGGCGGCGACTTTTCGATCGAAAGTGCGCCCGGGAAGGGCAGCCGCTTCACTCTGAAGCTGCCTTTCAAAACCGGTCCGGAAAAGCACAGGGCGGAGAACCATGCCGATGAACTTCGCGAAGAAACAATCCAATTCGAGTACCGCAAACATTCCGGGAAATCCGCGATTGCGGCGGGTCCGGGTGCAGAAACAGCCATGGACATATTGAAGAAAAGGTTCGCCAAAGGGGAAATCTCCAGGGATGAATTCGAAAACATGAAAAAGGTGCTGCAGGGCCCTTCCTGACGGTGCGCTCACATGAGGCCGCACACGGCCGGTTTACTTCCAAGGAAACAGCGAGTCTCATCACGGGAGATGTCATCTGCTTCTTTCGGGTGTCCTGCTTGTTCTGCGGACCTTTTTTGGTGATCTTCACCACCGGCTCGGCAGAAACGCCTTCGGGCAGCATGGTCAAGAAAGCTTTGCGCTTCGCTGAAGCGAGCTTTTGGACATGAGCCATCATAGAGCACGCAAGCACCTGCGGCTATCGGGTCAATCATGGATATTGCGGATCGCACATCTTGTGGCCCGGCATTATCAAGAGCTCTCATGTATGAAAGCAGCAAGAAAAGATGAATCGCTGTGACCTCTGTGGCAGATCTACAAATGCGCCATTCTATGTGATGAAACATCTCATCACCTGCCTGTCAGATACTTGCCGGTCGCGCCCAAACTTTACTCGGGGCGCGTCAATAAAAGCCTCTCGGCCTGGCGGCCGCCCTGGTGATCGGGGGCGCATCCGGCGACGGAGAAGAAAGGAGTTGATATGCAAGCTATTGCGAGCGAAACGGCCCGCCGTTCGCCGGCCGTGCGTGAACCGGCGGCTGCACAACCGGCCGCGCTGGTTCAATATGCTGCGCATCTTCAAAAGAACCTCGCCGATGTCGATCGGCATCTGGGGCCATCACCCCCTTCGTGGCCCTGTCCACCCTGGCCGCGCTGGGGCAGGCGGCCGAAGATCCGGGCTATCCGCGTGCAGGCCGCGCCGCGGGACGGGTCTTCGGCCTCCCGGCCGGTGTCCTGGGAACCGTCGTGATGACCTACATGGGAACCGAGCAGGAGGAAACCAATGTTCCGCTGTGGGCCGGCGCCTATCCTTACCTGGCCTCCTTCTACGCCGCCACCGGGTTTGCCAATGCGGCCGCGGCCCTGCAGCTTACGCGCCGCGCCCGGCGGCGCTCCGGCCGATGCCAAGCGCGGGCTGAACCGTGTGGCCCTGATGTCGGGGAGGCTGCCAACCGCCCTGGCGACCCTGGTCTCGCACCGCTGGAATTCATCTTCATCCGCCGCCTTCTTCAAACGCTCGCCGTACCTGGCCCAAGAGCCTGACCAGCGGCAGTTCCAAAAGGCGCGCCTTCAGATCCCAAAGCGCCGTGACCACGGCCGCGACCGCCATCGCGGCGACTCCCGGCCGGCCGTGGTTGCGGATCGCGGCGAGCATGGCCTCCCAGGCACCCGGGACGGCCATGGCATCCCGTCCCGCCACCACTCCGGACAAGGTGTCGCGCACGAGGGCCGCCGCGCTCCGGTCTGCATAGCTGTACCCGATGCCCCATTGGCCGCCGGCGCGGGCTTCCACGAGAACCACGGTGGTCTTTTCCCAGGAGAGGGTGCCGTCCTGTTCCGGGTAGTCGGTGGGAATTTCACAAACCGAAACCGTCAAGCGCTCGATGGCTGGGGCAGTGCGGCTTGGATTTGCAGGACCCCGTTTTCACTGATGGCCTCCGCCGCCCATGTCTCCGTGCCCATGCCCTTCTTGCCCTTCTCCGCGCTCCTGGCCTTTCCCCCAGACGGCTCCGAAATAGGCGGACAGCTCACGTGCCCGGTCATCTGAAATCCGAGCCGGGGGAAAGGCCGGCATGGGCGGCGCCGGGCTGCGGATCCAGGCCGTCAGGGACTCCGGATTCCCGATCACATGGGCCCCGATCACCGGATGCCGCGGTGCGATATGATTGCCCCCGAAGGGATGACATCCGCTGCAGTTGTAGCGGAAGACGGTTTCGCCGACCCTGTGCTCGGGAGCGTCAGGGGCTTGTTGGCCGAAGACCACTTCGCCCCCGAAATACCCGAGGGCCACGGCGTCGACGAAGGCCAGGAGCATGACGCCCAGGAAGGCCACCGAAATCCCCTTTCCGCGCCGGCCGAGCAGCAGGGCGGCCAGCAGCAGCACGAGCAAAAGGATGCCCAGACCGACTTTGATGCCGAACGGATAAACCCAGGCCCCGCCGTAGAAATGCCACCAGTCCAGGAAGCCGGCCGCCACGGTCGGAAAAATGAACAGGAAGGCCAGCAGAACCATTTGCTTCGCCCCCACGGCGGCATCGCTCCGGATCACGGCCGCAATGCCCAGTATGAAAGCGCCGATGGCCAGACCGATGGGCATGTTGATCTGGGTGGGATGGATCGGATGGGAATAACCAAGCCCTGACAGGAACTGGTAAAAGCCGTTCATAATCTTCCTCCCTGTTGTTGCGGACCGCGAAGATCTGGAAAGCCGTTTTAAATCACTCGAAGCACCGCGGAGATCATTATAAAAATCCCATCCGTTCAAAGAACGGCGGGCTTGTCTTCGAGGTACATCGGCCATGGTCGACTGGTTGCGATCGGCGGGGCATCCGGTTGTAAGGCATACCTGGGATTCTGGTCCGGCCAGCGAAACAGACTCCTACCACGGGCATCAGCCTATAAAGATGGGGTTTATGCTCTATTTTGAGTGCATGCCGAAGGCATCCGCATCCCGCGCACCTCCGACCCGGCGGGGCTGGCCTGGATGCAAGGTTTGACGGCCGACCGGCTGCATGTCGCTGGGACCGACCGCATGGGGGTTGAATCAGCCGCTGTGGTTCAGGGCCGTTTTCTGGAGCGGCCGGCGGATGCGCCGGCCGCAACAGCTCCCTGAGATTCAGCAGCAGACAACTGTATGCCGACTTCCACCTTCTGGTGAAGCAGGCGGATGAATTCGGAAATCAGCAGAAAGGGACAGGAAGTATTGCAATCAGGGGCGGACTTCTCCAAATCCCCCCTTTTTTCTCGCCTGAACCCGCAAAATGGGTTTTTTTACCCATGGTATTCGCGCGCCGCCGGGTTAATGTACCTGCGCAAAAACGAAAGGTGTAAAATGAAAAAATTTTGGCGCTTCATGCCCCGGCCATTTATTCTCGGCACTCTGTTGAGTTGCTGCCTGCTTCTTTTCTCTGCGTGGCCTTCCGCCGGCCAGGATCCAGCTTCGCCGCGACTCTTCAGCCAAGAATGGCTCAGCCGGGAGGCCGAACGTCTTTCCCGAAGGCCTTATGCGCCCACCCCAAACAACATTCCCGCATGGGTGAAGAAAATCGATTACGACGCTTATCAGTTCATCAGCTTCAAGCCGGATCACGCACTGTGGAGAAATCTGCAGCTTCCCTTCCGGGCTCAATTTTTCCATCTGGGTTTGTACTTCCATGATCCGGTCATGATTCATGAGGTTGTCCAGGGGAAATCGCATCCGATCACCTTCACCCAGGAGATGTTCAGCTACGGAAAGGAGGTCGCTCCGCCCGCGCAAACGGGGAATCTGGGCTTTGCCGGCTTCCGGGGGTATGCCGGTCCGGACGCCGAGGGGGATTTCTTTGCTTTCCTGGGCGCGAGCTATTTTCGCGCCGTCGGGGCGAGCAAGCAATACGGTCTTTCGGCCAGGGGCCTGGCCGTCAACACCGGCATGGACGTACCGGAAGAATTTCCGCGATTCACTTCGTTCTGGTTGGAGCGCCCGCAAAAAGACCACGGCGCAATGCTCATCCATGCGTTGCTCGACAGCCCCAGCATCGCCGGGGCCTACACCTTCGCCGTTGCCATGCAGGGTGATTCCACCATCATGGAAGTCGAGGCACATCTTTTTCCACGCCGCGCGATAGAGCGCATCGGCATTGCGCCTTTGACATCCATGTACCATCACGGGGAGAACGACCGGCGCATGTCCGACGATTTCCGGCCGGAAATCCATGACTCGGATGGATTGGCCATCTGGACCGGCAGCGGCGAATGGATCTGGAGACCCCTCGTAAACCCACCCTTTATCCACATCAACTCCTTCATGGACCAGGCGCCGCGGGGGTTCGGTCTCTTTCAGCGGGACCTGGATTTCAACAATTACCAGGATGACGGCGCCTTTTATGACAGGCGGCCCTCCCTTTGGGTCGAACCCCTCGGCGATTGGGGCGAGGGTGTGGTGAAACTGGTGGAAATTCCTGCTTCGGATGAAACATTTGACAACATCGTTGCTTTTTGGAAACCGGCGGACCCGGTTGTCCCCGGAAGCCGGCGCACATTCAAGTACCGGTTGCATTGGGGTGCGCAACCACCGGTGGATTCCGGGGGCGGACGGGTGATTGCGACCCGCACGGGTGCGGGAGGGGTGCCCGGTCAAAAAAAGGCGGATCAATCGCGCAAATTCGTGATCGACTTCAAGGGCGGCAAGTTGGGCGAACTTACCTCAAAAGACAAGGTTGAGCCGGTCGTCTCGGCCTCCCGCGGCAAAATCATCGGCCTGACCGCGCGCCCTTGTCCCCCTTTCGGCGGCTGGCGCACCCATTTCGATCTCGTGGCGGACGGTGCCGCCCCGGTCGACCTGCGTCTGTATCTGCGAGGCGAACAAGGCGCGCTGACCGAGACTTGGCTGTATCACTGGATTTCCGGAATGAGCGGCCTTCAATCGGCCCGGTCTACAGGTGATCCCGCACGCGGCGCCTACAAAAGCACAAAAGCTTCAGCCCCGCTTGTCAGAAATCGCGCCCGCCCGGATCGCAGCTGGTTAAAAGGTATTGGGATGAGACCGTAGTCCTATGATGAGGCAGGCCGAATCCGTGCCCGTCGATTAACCCGGGGCCGGCTCAAGAGATTCAGACATTCACATCCAAACTTCATTAAGCGTAAAACCGCTTCAAACGGGAGGGTGCAAGCCTGAGGTGGTATAGACCGACCAGCACGGTATTGAGCATCTGCTGACGGATGATCCCGCGGCGCACGAACCTTCTGGCGGAGGTGATCACCGGGGGGCCGATCTTCACGAAACGACCTAACGGCCGCAGCCTTTTTTGGATCTCGACGTCCTCCATGAGCGGAATATCTTTGTATCCGCCGATGTCCTTGAATGTCCGGGCGGTCATGAAAAGCCCCTGGTCGCCGTAGGTGAAAAGGATGTGATTGATCCGGGCAACCAGAGCGAAAGCTTTCAGCCAGTAACTTGGAAAGTCAAAGCTCAAGTGAAAACATCCGCCCGCCACCGCGGGATCCGTCATGGCGGCCGTGATGTGTTGAAAAGCGCACCTGGGCAGAAGCGTGTCGGCATGCAGGAACAGGAGAATATCCCCGCGCGCCGCGCCTGCGCCCGCATTCATCTGGGCGCCGCGGCCTTGGCGGTAAGGGACGTGCGTGACACCCGGGCAGCAACGGGCCACAGCGATGGTGTTGTCCGTGCTGCCTCCGTCGGCAACGATGATCTCGCATTCCCCTTCACACGCGCGCAGGGATTGCAGTGCGGCCGGGATCACCTGTTCTTCATTCAATGTCGGTATGATGACCGAGATCAATACGCACCGCCCTATGTCCATACATACACCCATCGAGGTGCAGGGAAAAAGCCTTCAACCCTGCGGCACACCGTCCACCCGGCTGCGCAAGGCGAGCATCAGTTCGGGAAGATCCTGCTTCAAGACAAGACGGACCAGCCATTGGGGGACAAAAAATCCGGGATCGATATGCACCGAGTAAACCACGAACGTGCGTTGTGGATTCACCGCTTGCAGAACCCAGGAACCGACTACGCTGCGCAGATCCCCTCTGACCCGGTGGAAATCGATGCGCTTGAGATGGTCGTACCTGGCGAGAAAGACATAGCGGACCTCCGGGATCAGCCAGGATATCTTGACATGGTGTTCGATGATCTCCGTGTTCGCATGGCGCTCCAGCACCTTGCACCCCTTCAGACCGGGGACGAACTCAGGGGCGCGATCGCAGTCCACAACGGCATTCCATATCGGCTCCACCGGCGCCTGAATCAGAACGGCGGCCGTGATTCGTTTGAACCCGCGCTTGTCGATCTCTTCGCGCACAACGACCTGCCCTCTCGCGAGGCGATCCATTTGAGTTGAGCTGAAACCTTGAAGCCTGGTCGCCGGAAGCGGGTCGGCCGCCCACACGGAGAAGGTCATAGCCCACAAGATCACCGGCCAGAAAGACAGCACGCCGTTAAGCACGCAGAAAACCCTCGCGTTTATGAGCCTTCCTTGTCATTGAGGCTCCAGTCATAGTCGGGATAGGAGATGCGGAAGGATCCTAATATGGTGAAGATCATGATCACTCGTCCGATGCATGTCAATCACGACCGCGGCACCTTTTCGTTGCGCTGATGCGCCGACGGCCGGAAATGAACATCCGGTGACATTTTACCTTTTTGTAACTGCCCAATTTGTGCTATTCACTGGATCACCCGTTGATTCACAGCCATGCGCGCCCGGGACATTTTGCCTGCGCCGAGGCTCTCCGGCAGCGGCCGGCGTGCGACCACGGCTCATGCAATGCACTGTTGCGGACATTCCAAACACAAGCACAAGATCGTCGGTTCCAGCACCATCAAGCCCGTTTTAAGCTCCATCCAAAAGCCATAAATGGGTTACGCGGTTCCGGTTACCCGCTAACCAAAGGAGGGAAAGATGGATCTTGGACAACTGGTGGCACGCAATGCCCGGATGATTCCGGATAAGGAAGGGATCATCTACGAGGATGCCCGTTACACTTGGAAAACCGTCAACGAAAAAGTCAACGCCGTTTCCAATACCCTCGTCAGGGAAGGTCTGAAAAAAGGTGACAAGGTCGCCATATGGATGCAGAACACCGACATGTTCGTGTTCGCATTCTACGGCATCGTCAAGGCCGGCGGCGTGGCCGTTCCGGTCAATTTCCGGCTGGCCGCGCCTGAAGCCGAGTACATCTTCAAGCACTGCGACGCGCAGGCGCTGATTTTCGACGACCCCTTCGAACCGCTGGTGCGTGAAATGAAACCGCGCCTGGAGAAAATAAAGGTATTCTACTCGGCCGGCAATTCACGTTTTGAAGGGTTCGACCCTCTGGCGGACGTGATGGCATCGGGCGACAAGGACGAGCCCGGCGTCACAGTGGATGAATTCGACGACAGCGAGATCCTCTATACGTCCGGCACGACCGGCCGGCCCAAAGGCGCGCTCTTGCAACATCACAGCCAGATGACCGTCGTCACCACCATGAGCGCGCTGGTCGGCATGCGCCCCTCGGACCGGCTGCTGCATGCCGCGCCCCTGTTCCACTCCGCCGAACTCAACCTGTACATGAACCCCGGCACGTACATGGGATGCACCCAGACCATTATCAAAGACTTCATTCCGCCCAAAATTCTCGGGCTGATCCAGCAAGAGCGCATCACGCAGTTCTTCGGAGCGCCGATCATGTACACCTTCATGATGAGCGTCCCCGATTTTGAGAAGTACGATCTCTCCTCGATCCGCTACTACGGGTACGGGGCCGCGCCAATGGCCGCTGAATCGGTGAAGAAGATGATGGAAAAATTCAAAACCGACCGCTTTTTCTGTCTCTGCGGATTCACCGAAGCCGGTCCCGGCGGCATCGCGCTGGAGCCGGAGTACCAGCTGTCCAAAGCCGGCGCGGGGGGCCGGTACATCGTCAATATGGAGTCGCGCCTGGTGGATATAGACGGCAGCACCATCACCGCGCCGGGGGTGGTCGGCGAGCTGGCCGTCAAGGGCGAAACGATCATGAAGGGCTACTACAAGAATCCCGAGGCGACGGCCGAAGCCATCCGCGACGGCTGGGTATACTCCGGCGACCTGGGCGTCTTGGATGCGGCTGGGTTCATCACCCTGGTGGACCGGAAAAAAGACATGATCATCACCGGCGGCGAAAACGTCTACAGCAAAGAGGTCGAGGACGCCATTTTCGAACACCCCGCCATCGCCTCCGCCGTGATTATCGGGGTGCCCCACGAACATTGGGGGGAAACCGTCATGGCCGTGGTAACCCTCAAAAAAGAGACCTCGCTGTCCCTGGAAGAACTGCGCGCGTTCTTGAAACCGCGCATCGCTGATTATAAGGTACCGCGCATGCTTGAAGTAATGGATGCCCTGCCGATGAACATCTCCGGCAAAGTGCTCAAATACAAGCTGCGCGAAATGTTCAAGGACGCACAGAAGCAAACGGCCAAAACGCAGCATTGATGAGGCCGAAAAAAGAAGAAATGCCCCCTCATTTCACGCGGGTTCCCAAGCTCCGGCTAGGGAACCCGTTGGGTGCGAAGCTCCGGCTTCGCGTGGACGGGTGAGTGTGCGGAGGCAGGGAAGGGCGGGGAAGCTGGAGCTTTCAAGAATGCGTTCCCAAGCTGGAGCTTGGGAACGAGCGGGAAAAAGAGGCCGCACTGTCCCTGGAAGAGCTGCGCGCGCTCTTGAAACCGCGCATTGCCGTTTACTCTGTTTCTCAAACTGGAGCTTGGGCGAGTGGGAAAAGGCAGGTCCATCGCAGGCCGCAACAGGCTGTTGAAGCCGCTTCAAGAAAGGAAATCAATTTATGGCACAAGTCATTGCAGATCGCCGCGATATCGAATTCGTTCTTTACGAGCAACTGGATGCGGCCGCCCTGTGCGGGCGCGCGCCTTACCGCGACTTCAGCCGCAAAGTCTTCGATATGGTCATCGATGAAGCACGCACGCTGGCAGTAAGGGAAATACTGCCGACCCTGGCCGAAGGAGATCGGCAGGGCGTGCGTTTTGAAGGCGGGGCCGTCAAAGTACCGCAATGTTTTCACCGGCCCTACAAACTCTTCGTCGAAGGCGAATGGACCGCCTTGACCGCCGATCCGGAGCTGGGCGGGCAGGGGCTGCCGCACACCATCGCCGGCGCCGCGGTGGAATATCTCTCCGGCGCCAATTACGCCTTTGCCATGTACGGCCTGGAGGGACATTCCGCCGGCCGCATGATCGAAGCGTTCGGCACCGAGCAGCAGAAGCAATTGTTCATCAAAAAAATGTACACGGGACAATGGGGCGGCACCATGGTGCTGACCGAGCCCGAAGCCGGGTCCGATGTGGGCGCCTTGACCACGACCGCCCGCAAGAATCCGGATGGGACCTATTCCATCACTGGCAACAAGATCTTCATCACCAACGGCGACCACGACCTGGTCGAAAACATCATCCATCCGGTTTTGGCCCGCATCGAGGGCGCGCCCGCCGGAACCAAGGGGATTTCCCTGTTCATCGTTCCCAAAATCTGGGTTCATCCCGACGGCCGCCTGGGTGAAGCCAACGACGTGGTGTGCACGGGCATCGAAGAAAAAATGGGCATCCACGGCAGCGCCACCTGCAGCCTTGCCTTCGGCGGCAGCGGAGAATGCCGCGGTTTCCTGCTGGGCGAGGAAAACAAAGGCATGCGGGTCATGTTTCAAATGATGAACGAGGTCCGTCTCATGGTTGGGGGCATCGGCTTGAACTGCGCCTCGGCCGCCTATCTGCAGGCCGTCGAATATGCCAAAACCCGGCGCCAGGGTAGAGACCTGGAAAGACTTTTCGATCCCGCCGCTCCCCCGGTGCCGATCATCCACCACCCGGACGTGCGCCGCATGCTCCTGTGGATGAAGGCCCACGTGGACGGCGTGCGCAGTCTGATCTACTACGGCGCACATTGTCTGGATCTGCAAAGATGCGCGCCGACTCAGGAAGAAAAAGAATACTACCAGGATCTTCTGGAATTGCTGACACCGATCATCAAATCCTATTCCACCGACCGCGCTTTTGAAGTCTGCTCACAGGCTGTGCAAGTGTATGGAGGGTATGGGTACACCAAAGAATACCCGGTCGAGCAGCTCTTCCGGGATGTGCGCATTACATCGATATACGAAGGGACGAATGGGATTCAGGCCATGGACCTGTTGGGCCGCAAACTCAACCTGAAAAACGGCGCCGTATTCATGAACCTGATCCAGGAGATCAAAAAGGGCATAGACCGCGCCAAAACCACAGGCGGCCTCGAAGCGCTGGCAGCACAAGTGGAGGACGCGGTGAATCACCTGGAAGCGACCACCCGGCACATGGCCGCGATGGGAATGTCACCGGCCTTCAAGACCGCGTTTGCCCACGCGCTGCCCTTCCTGGATGTCATGGGCGACGTGATCATGGCCTGGATGATCTTGTGGCGGGCTTCGGCAGCGGCCCCGGCGCTGGAAAAGCTGCTCGGCGACCAAAACGAAGCGGGACGGCGCCGGATCATCGAGCAGAACAAGAATGCCGCCTTTTACCAGGGCCAACTCAAGACGGCCGAATACTTCATCCAAACCGTCCTGCCGGTCACATTGGGCAAGATGAATTCCATCAAAGCAGCCAATGCGGCCATTCTCGAAATGCCTGAAGCGGCCTTCTGATCTTTGGGATACATCGCCCTTCAGGGGAAGAAAAAACGCCGGCGGTACGTGTATGTGTTCTGCGGCCGAAACCGGGTTTGAGCTATATGGAAAACCAGGGCCGCACGGCGATGCCTTGTCGGGTTTGGCAGTCATTGCCGGCGTATATGAGTGTGGCGCTTTCCTGCGGCCGGTCGGCCAGGTTGAGCCACCAGCGCAGGCTGTCGAGCATGTCCGCCGAGATCGTTTGGCCTGATTTGATTTCTACGGGATAGAGTTCCCCTGCTTCTTCGATGACCAAATCGACTTCGTGGCCGGTGCGGTCCCGCCAGAAGAACAGCGGTGGGGTGCGCCGGTGATGCAGATAGGTTTTGGCAATTTCCGCGACCACGTGGTTTTCGAAAATAGGGCCGCGCAGAGGGTGAGTCGGGATTTGTCCTGCCTGCCGGATGCCCAGCAAATGGCAGAGCAGTCCTGAATCGTAGAAGTAGAGCTTGGGGCTTTTGATCACCCGTTTGTTGAAATTGCGGTGATGAGGCGGCAGCAAAAATAGAATAAAGCTTGTATTGAGAACCGAGAGCCAGCGCCGGGCCGTGTCCACGGAGATGCCGCAGTCGGCCGCCAGGCTGGAAAAGTTGAGCAATTGGGCCGCGCGGCCCGCGCAAAGGGCCAGGAAGCGACCAAAGAGATTCAGGTCGCCGATGTTGGACAGGCTGCGGACATCCCGTTCGATGTAGGTCTGGATATAATCCGGCAGCCAGACCTCCGGCGGGATATGCCGGTCATGAATGCGCGGATAAAATCCGCTGTGCAGGGTCTCCCAAAGACCCAGTCCGGTGAGCTGGTTGCCGAACAGTTCGGGCGGGCTGCGGGGCTCGGGCTGCGGCTGCTCTTCGAGTTCCGCCCTGGAAAAGGGCAGCAGATTGAGAATGCCGCAACGACCGGCCAGGGTCTGGGCAACTTTGTCCATGAGCAGGAAATTCTGGGAGCCGGTGAGCACGAATCTCCCCGGGGACGGGTCCTCATCAACGGCGACCTGAATATACGACATCAGGTCGGGAACATACTGGATTTCATCGAAGACAACAGGCCCCTCGACTCCGGATAGAAACCCTCTGGGGTCTTCCTGGGCAAAGCGTCTCTGTTCGATCAGTTCCAGCGACCGGTACTGATGGGAGGGAAAGGCGGCCCGGGCCAGAGTGGTTTTACCGGACTGCCGCGGTCCGGTGAGGGTGAGCACCGGATAATAGGTTGCATCCCGGTGTAAGTAAGGTGTAAGCAATCTGTTTTTCATGTGGCTAATTTACGATTGAATCGTATATTTGTCAATCGTGAAGGACAGGTCAATGTCATTGACTCGGATTTTACAGCATTCCGCCTTAAAACCTGAAACTTAAAAACCTAATAGCCTAATACCATCAGGGACCTTTCCCTTGCACATTTGCCCGTCCGTCATATCAATTTATCGAATACACCCAATTCCAGCCGGCAGGCGGCACTTCGAAGCATGAAGACCGCTGCCGAAGGATAAGCCCGTCGGATCTTTGCCCATCCGACAAAGCACAGGAGTTCGCTTATGGATAAGAATATTGCGGTAATTGGCACGACCAATGAAAGCCGCCGCACGTTTTTAAAGACCGCCGTGACCGCCTTGGCGCTCCTGCCCCTGGCGCGTCTGCCCGGGCCGGCGCCGGCCCAGGCAGCGGCCGGCCAAAACCCTATGAAGATCGGCGTCATCGGATCGGGCCGTATCGGCGGCACCCTCGGGACGCTGTGGGTGAAAGCGGGCCACGAAGTTCTGTTCTCGTCCCGTCATCCGGAGGAGCTTGAGGAGCTCGTCAAGGATCTCGGTCCCAGGGCTCGGACCGGAATGCCCCGGGAGGCGGCCGTTTTCGGTGAGATCGTCCTTGTTTCGGTCCCTTACCATGCGGTCCCGCAGATCGGCCGGGATTTCGCACGCGAACTCGCCGGTAAAGTGGTGCTCGAAACCGGAAACCCCTATCCGTCGCGGGATGGAGAAATGGCGGTCAAAGTACGGGCCAAAGGGACGGGCCTTGCCTCCGCCGAGTTTCTGCCGGGCGTGCGGCTGGTCCGCGCCTTCAACACAATTCCCCACACCGCCCTTCGCACCGAGGCGCATCGCACGGGCGAACGGGTCGGGATACCGCTTGCGAGCGATGATCAGGAAGCCTTCGCAATGGCTTCACGCCTGGTGAAAGACGCCGGTTTCGAGCCGGTCGTGGTTGGCCCCTTATCCCGCGCCAAAGATTTCGACGTGGGCACGTCCGTTTACGCCCAGGCGCTTACGGCACGTGAGCTGCGACAGAAACTCCGGCTTGATTGACAGGACCTGACCTCATGCAGGACCCGGCGTTCGCTGAATTAGCGCTTGCCCGGAATCACCGTTTCAACTAACTTCCTAAAAGGAATCATTGTCGCACACATGGTGAACTGAAAAAGGGGAGCGAAGTTCAGGAAAGGCCATCATGCAGATCGATCCCGCACTCGTCGGCACCCGCCTGAAAGAATACTGCTGCGAGCTCGGCTGGCGCCGGAGCATGAACTACGCGGCCGCCGTACAGGATCACAATCCCTGGTATTTCGACGACCAACGGGCCGGGGGGATTATCGCCCCGCCCATGCAGGCCGTGTCCCTCACCTGGCCCATATTCGAACGTTTCCACGAATTTCTCCCCGGCGGCGGATTCCCACTGGAGACCATGCGGACCCAGGTGCATTACACGGAGCACCTTGTTTTCCACCGTCCCCTGAAACCCGGCGATGCCCTCACCATTCAGGGATGCATCGCCGCCATCGTGCCCCACAAGGCCGGCACGCACGTCGTCACCCGGCTGGACGCCTTCGATGCGGCGGGCACTCCCGTTTTCACCGAGCATAACGGCGGCATGCTGCGGGGCGTGGCCTGCAGCGCAGCCGGAAAGGGCCAACAGGATCTCCCCAGCATACCGCCGGCAAGCCCTGATGCATCCGTCATCTGGCAAGCGCAAATCCCCATCGATCCCCTTGCGCCTTTTATCTACGATGGGTGCGCCAATATTTACTTCCCCATCCATACCTCCGTGCGGTTCGCCCGGTCCGTGGGGCTGCCCAATATCATTCTCCAGGGCACGGCCACGCTGGCGCTGGCGGCACGGGAGATCGTCAACCGCGAAGCCGGCGCCGATCCGCGCGGCCTGAAGAGACTCTCCTGCCGTTTCAGCGCAATGGTGCTTCCCGGGGAAGAGATCATGGTGCAGTTAAACGAGCGCCGCCCTGATCCCGGCGGCCGGGATCTTTTCTTTACGGTGCTTAACGCAACGGGCGGCCGGGCCATCAGCCACGGCTATGCCCGGATCAAAGATGTGCAGGCATAGACCGGAGGGCAGGACATTTACTCCCCTCGACGGGAGAGGGCCGTGGTGAGGGTGAATTGAAAAAAGTAAAAGACCAAAAAGAGTGGATTGTCTATCTGCTTCGGTGCGCGGACAATTCTTTATACTGCGGCATCACCAACAACCTGGAAAACCGCCTCGCAGAGCACAAAAAAGGCAAAGCTGCAAAATATACCCGATCGCGAACACCCATCCAGCTGGTCGGCGTCAGTTGCAGGATGGACAAAAGCGACGCCTTGAAGCTCGAGTACCGCATCAAGCGGATGCCGGCCGGTGAAAAGATTTCAGCGCTTTCGATATGGTCTCAGCCCGTAGCCCTTTGAATTCCTGCGAATGGTCTTCATTACACGGAGGGCGCGGAGTAAGATTTGAAGCCATTTGGCCCCCTCGCGATTCCGCGTCTCCGCGCGAACCAAAGGAGATCGATAAATGCCGCGTTCCTTGCCGCTGCACGCGGACGGCATCGAAATGGTATTGACCGTGGCCGGATGGGAGGATAGCTATAAGCACCAGTGGTGATTCACCGGCCGGCTTTCATCCATTTGCGTGCCAAGTTTTGAAAGGAGCGCTAGAATGCCTGATGCACATCCCGCGGACCGCATCGACGATCTTTCCAAAGAGGATCTGCTCAAACTGATCCCCGATTTCATGCACCGCATCCTCGTCCATTATGCCCTGTGGTTCACCGAGGTGCGCCACCAGATGGGCATGCCCCAGGCCCTGGCGATGCTCGACAGCGCTTTCAAAAAGAGCCTGGCCATCCAGATGAAGCGCCTGGGCGAAACGCTGGGGTTCAAGGTGGTCGACGGCCTGCCGGCCGTGCTGGCCGGCCTGGACAAAACCGCGCTGCTCGACCTGATCGATGCCATGGCCAAAAACTGGCTCGCCAATGACGGCATCTGGTTCCAGGCCGTGGAATTCAGCCGGGGCATGAACGATGCCAAGCGCTGCAACGACAGCTGCTGGGCGCATTTCAGCCCCTTCGAAGCTTGGAACATCAAGCGCCTGCTCGGACTGGGGGAAATGCCCGGCCTGACCGGCCTTGCGCGAGCCTTGAATTTCCGCGTCTACGCCCGGCTCAACACCCAATCCACTTTTTTCGAGGACGACCACACACTGGTTTTTCGCATGAATGTATGCCGCGTGCAGGCCGCGCGAGCGTCCAAGGGATTGGCGGACTACCCGTGCAAATCGGCCGGCCTGGTGGAATACGCCTATTTCGCGCGCGGCATCGACAGCCGCATCGCGACCGAATGCATCGGCTGTCCGCCCGATGCCCATCCCGCCGACTGGTTTTGCGCCTGGCGGTTTAAAATCACCAACCCAGCCTAGGAGAAGCGTATGTTCATCGATCTGGTCAGAAAACGCCGCAGCACCCGCAAATACCGGCCGCAGCCGGTGGAGCAGGATAAAATCGATCTGCTGATCGAAGCCGCCCTGCGCGCCTTTTCTTCGCGCGGCGTTCAGCCTTGGGAGTTCGTCGTGGTCACCGATCCGCAGATCATGGCACAGCTCGCGGCGGCCAAGCCGCACGGCAGCGCCTTTTTGAAAGACGCGCCGCTCGCTTTCGTGGTGTGCGCGGACAGCGCCAAGACCGATGTCTGGGTCGAAGATGCCAGCATTGCCGCCGCTTTCCTGCACCTTGCGGCCGCCGATCTGGGGCTGGGCAGCTGCTGGAGCCAGATGCGCCTGCGCGACCACGATGCGCAGCAAAGCGCCGGCGCATATGTGGCCGGCCTGCTCGGTCTGCGGCAGGGGCTGGAAGTCGAAGCGATCATTGCCATGGGATACCCGGCCGAGGACAAAGCGCCGCACCCGGCGGCCAGCCTGGCATATGATAAAATCAGCCGCGAGCGCTACGGCCGCCAAGTATAGTGTCATGTCCCGGTAGTTTAAGGGCGACGGATGGAGAGGAAATACGCACCGGCCCTCCCGACGTTTTGCTCACGAACTGCATGATGCTTGAACTGCTTCTAACCTGTTGCGAAGACCGGTCGCTGGTCAAAGCCGCACAGGGACTTAGCTTTCTTGTCTTTGGATGAACTGCACCTACCGGGGACGCCAAGGGGCTGACATTGCGTTGCTGATTCGACGTAATCGGCTATCTTTCGGAGGCCGGCACACCATATGTGTCGCGGGGCATCGGCCACTAACTATGGCACGTGGCGAGTTGACGCTGGAGCAAAAGCGTGAAGTTGCCGATGGTCGCTATGCCCTTTTTTTGGGCTTTCTTTTCATAGACATTGGGAAAGGTTATGAATACCTTGAAAAATGCATCGAACAGAGTAGAAGAATTGAAACAGATCGAACTGGAACATCGATTATGGATAGAATCCAACGGAGAACGAGGGAAGCAGGCCGATCTAAGCGGAGTTGACCTGTCAAGGTCAAATCTCCGGGGGATGAGCTTCCAGAGAGCTAATCTTAAAGAGGCGATACTAATCGGCGCAAATTTGTGCACCGCCAATCTTGAAGGAGCCCATTTACAGGGCTGCAGGCTGAGTGGAGCCAGCCTGCAGTGGAGCAATCTCAAAGAATCGGATCTTCAAAACGCCGATTTGGGGTGTGCCCACCTTCAGTTTGCCGATTTTTCAAAAGCAATCCTCACTAGAGCCAATTTTGAGGGGGCTTTTCTGCACAATGCATGGTTTTGGGAGGCGATTGCACTTGCAGCCAATTTCAGCCGCGCAAACATTGATTTTACGAGTTTTAGAGGCGCCGACCTAAGGAAGGCAAGCTTTACATGTGCCATTATCCAAAATGCAGATATGCGCGGGAGCAATATCGGTGAATCGGATTTCACAGGTGCGCAGATACTCCTATCAGACTTCAGGAAAGCAAACCTTCCGGGGAGCGAGCTCTCCAATGCCATACTCGATAAAGGCAATCTTTTTTAAGCACCGGCCCCTTTTCTTGTTTTTGGAGGAGGCCCTGAGTCGCGGAGAAGACAAAAAGCCCGGGCGCCCGAACGGGTTGTGGGATGCCGAAATTTACATCCTGGAAAAAGTGCCGCCCGGTGGGCCGGCGGCCGGTGGGCCGGCGAACGCCTGGGCGAGTTCCATCCACGCTTGCGACACCTCGCCCGTCACCTTGAGGTGCGTGTCCTTGTAGTGCCGCCTCTGGGTGACGACCAGGCAGAAGTCTTGTGCTTTTCCTTCTATCCTCGCCCTTGCGGTTTCAGGACCCCAGCTCCAGACCTCTCCGGACGGCCCCAGCAGTTCCACCCGGACCGCCTCGGACGGCACTTGCCGGCCATGGCAGGAAAAGCTCCAGCCGAAAGTGGCCACTCCCAAATGGGCGATATGGCGCAGGCGCCGGGCAGGCTCCCGTTTCAGCTGGAGGGCATCGAAGATATCCTGACCGTGGGCCCATGTTTCCATGAGACGGGCGGTGGCCAGGGATCTCGCACTCATCGGCAGCTGCCACGGCAGGCGGGTTTTGGGGTCCAGCGGTTCAAGGGCCGACAGCATGGCGCGGCGCTCGGTTTTCCACCAGGCCAGAAGATCGGGAATCGACTTGGCGCGCCCCTCGGCCATCGTGTTCCGAAAGAAGTTCGTTAGATCTTTCGCAAACGCCATAAAGATTTCGTTGAATATTTTTTGATCGGTGGCCGAGAGTTTCGCCATGCGGTCGAAGAAAGCGATGTGGGCGATTTCATCCTTGATCGTCCACCCGTAAAAGGGGGTCACCCGATGCCATTGATCATCGTTCAGTCCTGCGACGAGATCCTCGATCAGCTGGCCCTCTTCGGTCAAATCCCTGCATATCTCCTGCATTTGATCACTTTCCTTTGCTGTTGAATCGATCGGCGTCGGGGTCGGAATCGGTA
This sequence comes from Desulfobacteraceae bacterium, assembly GCA_003599575.1. Lineage (GTDB taxonomy): Bacteria > Desulfobacterota > Desulfobacteria > Desulfobacterales > Desulfosarcinaceae > Desulfatitalea. The sequence goes on from QZKV01000049.1 coordinate 29,542, forward strand.
TCGATATCGGAATCGAATTCGATTGCGACCCCGATACCGACCCAGACCCCGAATGGTGACGTCACAATCATGTGTACCTATTCGCAGGTCGCGTTGACGGTCCATCAACGCGACGAAACGCCCTCATGTCAAAACCCTTCCGTTTTGCAGATGATTTCACTCATGACCTCGTCGGCCCCGCCGCCGATGGACAGCAGCCGGATATCCCGGAAGAGGCGTGAAATGAGCATTTCATTCATGAAGCCCATGCCGCCGAACATCTGCAGGCACCCGTCGGCGATTGAGCGCCCGAGCCGCCCGGCCACCAGCTTGCCCATGGAAACTTCACGCGTCACATCCATGCGTTCCATCTTCATGCGCACGATGTGGTAGGTCAGCTGCCGCAGGCATTCGAGCTCGGTTTTCCAATCCGCCAGGCGATGGCGCAGCACCTGTTTGGAGATGAGCGGTTTGCCGAAGACGATGCGCTTGCGCAGGTGCTCCACGGTCATGTCGATCATGGCCTCCCCGACGACATAGACCAGCGGCAGCGCGGTGAAGCGCTCATGCTGAAACTGCTGCATCTGGTAGATAAAACCCTGGCCTTCTTCGCCGATGCGGTTTTCCACGGGGATTTGCATGTCATCGAAAAAGAGCTCGGCGGTATCGGAGCTGCGCATGCCCATCTTGTCCAGCTTTCTGCTGACGGAAAATCCGGGCAGATCGGTCGGAACCACGAAAAGGCTGAAGCTGCGGTAGCCGGGCGCATCGCCGGTGCGGGCCAGCAGGGTCAAAAAGTCGGCCTGGGTGCCGTTGGTGATGTAGGTCTTGGAGCCGTTGAGCACGTAGACATCGCCTTGCTTTCTGGCCGTCGTTTTCAGGGCGGCCACGTCAGACCCCGCATCCGGCTCGGTCACGGCGATGGCGCCGACCAGATCGCCGGAAATGGCGCCGCGCAGATATTTGTCTTTGAGGTATTCGCTGCCGAATTCGGCAATGGCGGGAGTGGCCATGTTGGTCTGCACGGCAATGGCCATGGGCACCCCCAGGGCATGGGCGCAGGCAAAGCCTTCCATCGCGGCCGTTTCGTACCAGTAATCAAGTCCCTGGCCGCCATAGCGCTCGTCATAGCGGACCCCCAGGAAACCCAGGTTTCCCAATTTCTTGAACAGGTCATGCAGCGGCGCGGCGCCTTTTTCTTCCCACTCATCGATGTGGGGGTTGATCTCTTTTTTGACGAAATCCTGAACCGCCTGGCGGGTCATTTCGTGATCCTTGGTGAAGTAGATATTTTTGGCCATGAGATCTCCTTTTTGGACGGCGCCGAAAACGCCCGATATCTGTGTTGCGCTTCATCCCGCGGGTGGGAAGTACGTCTCGCGCCAAGGGACTCGCGCCGCCTTGATCTTGGGCTTTTACGGTGCCTTCCGGTCGGCACTTTTCGCGCTCGTTCCCAAGCTCCAGAGACTGTGTCGCAATTCTCAGCATTTGATTTTCGGGCTACCCCCGGGAGGGGGATAAACGGACGTATTTGATCTCTCATTTTCA
>QZKV01000044.1 GCA_003599575.1 Desulfobacteraceae bacterium
ACGAAACGTGGTAAAATCTGGCGTGGCAGTACCGGCAAATGCCGCCCGAAAAAGGCCAAAAAGGCCGAATCCGCCAAATAGCCGCATTCTCCCGGAAAAATTCAGAACCCCATCCACCTTTTCAGGATTTTCAGGTGTGCTCGGCCGAGCGGCCAATGACCTGATCATTCGACCAAAGGAGGCCACATGTACGATCTGAAAGGGAAAACGGCCGTCATCACAGGGGCCACACGCGGCATCGGCAGGTCCATTGCCGAACAGATGGCCCTGCAGGGCGCCCAGGTCGTGGTTTCCAGCCGTACTGCGGAAGCTTGCGAAGAGGTGGCCGGCGCAATCAAAAAGATGGTCAAGGACGGTCCGGGGGATGCCCAGCCGATCGCCTGTAACATTTCCCACAAACACCAGCTGCGCGAAATGGTTGACAAAACTCTGGCCCGTTTTGGAAAGATCGACATCCTGGTTTGCAACGCCGCCAGCAACGTCCACCACGGTCCCTCCGCCACCATCGGGGACGACGCTTTTTCTAAAATTATCGACACCAATCTGAAATCAACCCATTGGCTATGCCAGATGGTGCTGCCCGGGATGGTCGAGCGGCGGGACGGCGCGATCATCGTCATTTCCTCGATCGCCGGCCTTCGCGGTTCGGAAAGCCTGGGCACCTACGGCATCAGCAAGGCCGGCGAAATGGCACTGGTGCGCAATATCGCTATGGAGTATGGTCAATACAACATCCGGGCCAACTCCATCGCCCCCGGTCTGATCAAAACCGATTTCGCCAAGGCGTTATGGCAGAACCCCGCCTTTCTTGAGGAGCGGATCAAAAAAACGCCGCTGCGGCGCATCGGTGAGCCGATTGACATTGCGGGCGCCGCTGTATTTCTGGCCTCAAAAGCATCCTCCTTCATGACCGGCCAGGTACTCGTCATCGATGGCGGTGTGACGGTCTAGCTTTTCCGGTAAGTCCCGCAAGGAACGGGTTCGATACCGATTCCGGCAGCGCTCGCGATGCCCCGCGTTTGAATCATTTCAATGCCTTTATTTTGCGGATATCCTCCGTCTTTCCCAATATGATCAAAATGTCGCTGTCCTTGATGACAAAACCGGCCGGCGGCACCAGGATGAAGTTTTCCGGAACCAGTTCCTTGATGGCGATGATGTGCACGTTGTGCTTGGCCCGCAAATTGAGTTCCTTGAGGCTCTTTCCGATGAAGTCCCGCGGGGGCCCCACCTGGATCAGATCGTAGTCTTCGGCCAGCGGTATGAAATCAAGCACATTGGGACGGGAAAGGCCGCGGGAAATGCGCAAGGCCATATCACGCTCCGGGTGGATGATTTCGGTGGCCCCGACCCGCCGCAGGATTTTGGCATGATCGTCATCCAGGGCTTTGACCAGGATCTTCTTCACCCCGATCTCCTGCAAAAACAGGCATATCAGAATGCTGGTGCTGATTTGGGTGCCGGTGGATACAATAACGCCGTCCATGGTTTCAAGCCCCAGTGTCTTGAGCGCCTCCTTGTCCGTGGAGTCCAGCACGATCGCCTCGCTGCAGTGCGGGTCGATGGCCTGCACCTTCGTTTTTTCCGTATCAATGGCGATCACCTCATTGCCGTCTTCGTAAAGGGCCTTGGCGGTGTGAAAGCCGAAATTACCCAAACCTATGACTGCAAAACGTTTCATGACCGATCTCCTCTTTACCCGACCATCACGTTTTCTTCGGCATGCACGATGCCGTTGACGGTATCGGTTCCGACGATAATATAGGCGAAGGTCAGAATGCCCACGCGGCCGATGATCATCATCAATATGATCCAGGACTTGCCCCATGTACCCAGTTCCGCGGTCAACCCCATGGAGAGCCCAACCGTTCCAAAGGCCGATACCGATTCGAACAGATAGGCCAGGAACGAGTGCGGTGGACCCGTAACATCCCGGCCCGGCACCGGATCGCCCACCAGCAGCATGAACAGGATCACGCCGATCACGCCGATTGAGACCAGGATCAGTGAAAAAGCGCGGCTCATCGTTTCGGCGGGAATGCTTTTCCTGAAGATATTGACCCGCGCCCGTTTTCTGATCCGGGTGGCGGTGAAGGCGACCAGCAGGGCCAGGGTGGTCGTTTTGACACCGCCGCCGCACGAACCGGGGGACGCACCGAAGAACATGAGAAAGATCATCATGGCCACGGTTGCTTCGCGCAATGAGGCGATATCCACGGTATTGAATCCGGCTGTGCGGCAGGTGATGGATTGAAACAGAGGCACCAGAATGCGGTGGGTCAGCGAAGGCGATGCCCCCAACGCGCGGCGTTCCAGAAAAGCGAACATCAATGCCCCGCCCGCGATCAGGATGAGGGTCATCAGCAGCACCGTCTTGGTCTGGATCGACAGGCGGCAGCGCTTGCGGAGCCGCACCCGGCACTGCAGGTCATAGAGGACCGGAAACCCGATACCTCCGACCACAATGAGCGAACCGATCGCGGCATTCAGGAGGATGCTGTCGCTATACCCCATCATGCTGTCCGAGAAGAGGGCGAACCCCGCATTGCAGAAGGCGGACACGGAGTGAAACACCGCTGTGTACACAGCAGCGCCGAATTCAAGCTCATGGCAAAAGTGGACCGTCAGGGCGACGGCGCCGATGAGTTCCGCGCCGAACGTAAAAAGAAGGACGCTGCGGACCACCGCCAGAATATCACCGCGCGGGGTGTGGGCGAGCAGATCCTGCAGGGCCATGCGCTGGCGAAAAGAGATATTGCGTCCGACCCAGCGGAACAGGATCACCGAAATAGTCATTACGCCCAACCCGCCGATCTGGATCATGGCCAGGATCACACACTGGCCGAAAATGGTAAAGAAGCTGCCCGTATTCACCACCACCAGTCCGGTGACACAAACGGCGGAAGCGGCCGTGAAAAGGGCGTCGATCCAGGGGAGAAAACGGTCGTGGGTCGCAAACGGCATCTTCAGCAGAAGGGTCCCCATGCCGATGGCCAGGATAAAGCTGGCCAGCACCATGTTCGCCGGATGCATTTTGAGGATTCGCTTGCGGAGCTTCATCAGGGCGCCTCGGCTTCAATATAGATGCTTTCATCTCCGCTGTTCGCCATCGTTTTCTGGAACACTGTTACCACTCGATGGCAACATGCGCCAGCGATTTCATTCCGGTATCACCCCGCAGGCGATCCTGTCGCCTCCGCCGCCCAACTTCTCGGGCTTGTCCGAGTAATTGTCCCCGCCCGCGTGAATCATCAAGGCGCGGCCCTTCAAGTCGGATAATTTCAGGCGCGGCGCAAGCACCGGCAAGGCGGCCCGGCCGTCTGAGTCTACGTACAAGGCCGGCAGATCTCCCAGATGACCGTCGCTGAAAGGTCCTTTGTGAGCGTTGGTGCCCGCAGGATCGTAATGTCCGCCCGCGGCCAGTCCGGGCACCATCTTTCCATGCTCTTGTCCGCCGGCGCAATTGCCCTGCTCATGCACATGAAAACCGTGCAGTCCCGGCGGCAACCCTTGCAGGCGGGGGGTTAATAATACGCCGTGGGGTGTTTCTTCCGTATGTACCGTTCCGATACTGTGGCTGGTACCTTTTTGGTTCAAGGCGTACATACGAATCACATTCGGATCGTTGCGTTTGTCGCAGCCCCAGAAGACCGAAATGAAAACGATCATGAGGGACACCGTGCAAAGGCTTTTTTTCATTCTCATCCTCCCCTGAAAGCCGGCCGTCCGGCCGGGTGTGAGTTATGGGCAATGTGGAATTTTGACTGGGGCGTTGGGTGAGAGCCGGCGCAGGGTGTCGTTGGTCCAGGTTCACCCCGCCGGAACCCCGATGTCCCACCCGGAAAGAAATGCATGACACTATTCATCCGAGATGGATTGTCCAGTGACTTTGTATCGACCCTCTACTGAACAGCTCAACCTTCGGAAATGGCACCTTAAATTCAGGGTCCGGGCCGTTATCGTGGCAAAACGCACCCACAGGGCGTAATAAACTCATCCAGCTTGTTTTCAACGGCCGCTTCTGCTACCAGTGCCATCCGTCGCAGCCAGGCAGGGGCCGGTTCGCCGCAGGCCCCCGGATTCCATCTCAGTGATGCCCTGGCAGCGCAGAAGAACAACCCGCGGCAGCCAGGAACCACTTCTCCGCCATGTGGGCGATTCTTATCTTTACCCTCACTTACCTGGGTGTGGCCATCGGCCGCATTCCCGGTTTGATGCTGGACCGCACCGGCATTGCCCTATTGGGGGCGATCGCCATGGTGGTTTGCGGTGCGGTCGGGGTCGGCCGGGCCGTAGCCAGTATCGATGTGCCGACCATCCTGTTGCTTTATGCTTTGATGATTGTCTCGGCGCAACTGCGCCTGGGCGGCTTTTACACACGCATTGCCCGGCGCATTACCGTCTGGTGCGTCCAACCGCGGCTTTTTTTGCTGATCTGCATGGGGATCAGCGCTGTCTTGTCGGCCATTCTGGCCAATGACATCATCTGCCTGGCCTTTACGCCGGTATTGGCCTATGCCCTGCTTGGCGCCGGTTTGAATCCAATGCCTTTTCTGCTCGGCCTGGCGGTGGCCAGCAATATCGGTTCGGCTGCAACCATCATCGGCAATCCGCAAAACATGCTGATCGGTCAGATCGGACGCCTCTCTTTCAGCGCTTTCACGGCTTGGTGCAGCCCGCCCGCGCTCATGGCGCTGACCGGCAGCTATTTCATCATTGTGCGGATTTACCGAAACGCCTGGAGCACGGCTTCCAACCCCGCACATGAGGTTCCGCAGCCCGTCTTACCGGTGTTCAACCGCTGGCAGAGCACCAAAGGCCTGGCCGCCGCAACGGCTCTTGTGGCTCTCTTTTTCACCAGCGTGCCCAGGGAACTGGCCGCCATAGGCATTGCCGGCGTACTGCTGTGCAGCCGCAAAATGAAATCCCGCCACATCATTGAACTGATCGATTGGCACCTGCTGACGCTTTTTTGCGCGCTTTTTGTCGTGGTCGAAGGCATTTCGGCCGCCCAGGTTCCCCAATGGGCGATGACGATGCTCGCCGGCAGCAACATCGATGTTCAGCATCCGCTTGTGCTCACCGCCGTATCGACCCTGTTGAGCAATATGGTCAGCAATGTCCCGGCCACCATGTTGCTGGTGCGTTTCCTGGACAGCGCCCAGCCGCAACAATGGTATATATTGGCCCTCTCCAGCACCTTTGCCGGCAATTTGATCACCATCGGCAGCATCGCCAACCTGATCGTGATCGAGCAGGCGCGCAACTTCGGAATTGGGATCAGCTTCAAAACCCACGCCAAAACGGGCTTGGCCGTTACCGGGTGGTCTTTGCTGGTGCTGGTTGCCTGGATTTATGTATAGGACCATCCCTTGCTGTTTATTCCCAAAGTCAATCAATCCCAACCTTTTCACCCCTGGAATGAATCGAACAAACAAGTGTTTACATCTGAAAAAGGAAGGGGTAATGTCCCCGCAATTTCTGTGCAAATTGCCCATCGCAGTATACCTGAAGGCTGACATGACTGAACCGTTTTTAACCGCCAAGCACCGTGTATTGCGCCGGACCGTGCGCGCTTTTTGCGAACAGGAATTGCGCCCCATCGCCTCCGAAATCGATCGCGAAGCGCGCTTCCCATGGGAAGTTGCTGAAAAAATGGGGCCATTGGGCTACTTCGGCATTCAGGCACCCAGTAATATGGGCGGTGCCGGTTTGGATACCGTCAGCTACGCCATCATCATTGAAGAGGTGTCGCGGGTCAGCGGGGCCATCGGCCTTTGCTTGAGTGTGCATAACAGTGTGGCGCTGTTTCCGATTCTCGCTTTCGGATCGTCCGAACAGCACCGGCGCTGGGTGCCCGCCCTGGCCCAGGGCAAAAAGATCGGTGCCTTTTGTCTGACGGAACCCAACGTCGGATCGGACGCCAGCGCTCTCAGCGCCACCGCCCTGCCCGAGCAGGACCACTGGATCGTCAATGCCAACAAGGTGTTCGTCACCAACGGCGGCATCGCCGATATCTGCCTGATTTTCGCCCGCACCGACCCGTCGGCCGGCCGCAAGGGCATCAGCGTGGTCGTCGCGGAAAGAGGCACCAAGGGATTCGTGGTCGGTGACCTGGAAGATCTGTGCGGCATGCGCGCCAACCCAGTGACTTCGATTCGCCTTTACGACTGCCGCATACCCAAGGACCATCTGCTCGGCCGCGCGGGTCAGGGCCTGGCCATCGGCCTGGCGGCATTGGACACCGGCCGCATCGGCATCGCCGCCCAGGCCCTGGGTATCGCCCAGGCCGCTTTGGAAGAAGGAGTCCGCTACGCCAACCAGCGGCAGCAATTCGGTGTCCCCCTGGCGCGCCATCAGGCCATTCAGGTGATGATCGCCGATATGGCCACCCAGGTGGATGCGGCCCGCATGATGGTCTACCGTGCCGCCTGGCTCAAGGATCAAGGTGCGCCGTTCAGCCGCCCGGCCGCCCAGGCCAAGCTGTTCGCCTCCGAGGCCGCCGGCCTGGTCACCGATCTGGCGATGCAAATCCATGGCGGCTACGGTTATTCCAAGGCCTATGCCGTAGAACGCTACTACCGCGATGCACGCGTGACCCGCATTTACGAAGGCACCTCGGAAGTGCACCGCATGGTGATCGCGCGTGACGTACTTGGAGTCTGAATGCACATCATTGTCTGCATCAAATCGGTGATCCGCACCGCCCCGGAGGGTGTGGGTCGCCGCTCGCCCGACAACAGCGAATTGAATCCTTTCGACCGCCCGGCACTGGAGGCCGCCTTAAGCCTGAAAGCCGCCTCGGGCGGGTCGGTGACCGCGCTTTCCATGGGACCTGCGGTTGCGCTCGAGGCCTTGTCAGAAGCCCAGGCCATGGGCGTCGATCGGGCCGTGCTGATCAGCGATCCCGCCCTGGCCGGTTCGGATACTCTGGTCACCGCGCGGGTGCTGGCCGCGGGCATTGCGCGTCTGGCGCCGTACGCTTGCGTGCTTTTCGGCGCCCGCAGCTCGGACAGCGATACGGGCCAGGTCGGCCCCCAAACCGCCACTGTACTGGGAATTCCGTTTGTGGGCGGAGTAAGGGATATCCGTTCTCAGGACAACCCTTGGCGGATCCAGCGGGTTCTCGATGATTGGGAGGAGTCATGGGAGGTGAGGCCGCCGGCCGCCCTGACCGTTCACCCGCGCGCATTTCAACCCCGCGCGATCCCGCTTGCGGGCATCGCGCGGGCCTATGACCGTATGGACGCACAAACCTGGGGCCTGCCCGACGTGGGCCTCTGCGCTGAACAGACCGGCTTGGCCGGTTCCCCCACGCGTGTGGCCGGCCTGCAGAAGATCAGGCGCAAACGCACGTGCCGCATGATTGAAGGTGAACCTCAGGAACAGGTTCAAGCCTTGATCGAACAGTTGACAACCCAAGGAATCATCGGATCATGACAGCGCGTCCCATTTGGATTTACGGCGATCTGCGCACCTTACGCCATTGGCACGACAGCCTGAAGGTGTTGGGAAAGGCTCTTGCTCTGGCCGAAAAAGCCCATACCGAGGTCGCTATGGTTCTGATGGGGGACGCGGACGAAACAGCGGAAGCGACCCGGAACCTCGATCTTTCGTCCTGCGTGGCCCTGGAAGAGGCTGCCGGACAAGCGCTTGCGCATGGGGCCCACAGCGTGCATTGCATGCAGCACCCGCTTCTGGCGGTCCCGCGCAGCGATGTGCATGCCGGGGTGCTGTCCCGATTGGTCAAGCAGCGAGTTCCCTGGCTGATCCTTTTGCCGCTGAATGACTTCGGCCGCGAAACGGCCGCCATATGCGCTCAAAACTGCCAGGCCGGTCTGATCGCGGATTGCGCGGAACTGCTGATGCAGGCGGATCGTTTTGTAGGCCGGTGCCCGGCCTGGGGCGGACAGATCATGGCCGACATCGCTTTGGCCGATGGATGGCCGACCGCATTTGTAACGGTGCAGCCCCATGGCGCCGCTTTGCCTTCCCCAGTTCCGATCGACGGCGGCCGCATCGAAAGAATCACCCTCGATCAGGTCCATCTGCCTGAAGGTGCGCGCCTGGTCGGCCGCAGCATGGAATCTTCGGGCAAGCGCCGTCTGGAAGATGCTGAGGTCGTGGTGGTCGGCGGCGCAGGCCTGGGGGACATACGCGGTTTCGGTCTGGTGCGCGAATTGGCCGCGGCATTGGGAGCAGAAGTGGGCGCCACCCGTCCGCCCGTGCTGTACCACTGGGTTGATGAGGAGCGCCTGATCGGCCAGACCGGAAAAACAGTGCGTCCCAAGCTGCTGATATCGGTGGGTGCATCCGGCGCCGTTCAGTACACCGCCGGGATCATGGAAGCCCAAACGATTGTGGCGGTTAACCGCGACCCGGCGGCCCCCATTTTCCAAATGGCCGATATCGGCATCGCGGCCGACGCCGGCGTCTTTTTGCCTCTATTGAACCGCCGCGCCCAGCAGGCTGCCCTGCAGCGGCTGGCCGATACCGCCTGCGCCGTCGATTCAGAACCCGAGCCGGCCAAAGGCGGCTTCGGCGCTCTGGTAGCCCGGCTGCGCGAAGCCCGCAACTGGAGCCAGGCCGAGTTGGCCCATGCCACCGGACAAACCCCCGAGTTCATTGAACAGGTCGAAAACGAACAGCTCTCTCCGCCGGTGGGCTTTATCATGCGCATGGCCCGCGCCATGCAAATCGATCCGGGAACCTTTTTAAAAAAAGAAGAACAAACGGCCATTCGCGACCGCCGCGCCCAGGCCTATTACCAACGCACCCAATCCTACAGTTACACCACTTTGACACCCGAGGCGGCCAGCAGCCACCTGCGCGCCTTCATGATCACCATCGAGGCGCATCACGACCACAAACCTGTGGCCTACAAACATGAGGGCGAAGAGTTCATCTATGTCATGGAAGGAGATCTGGGATTGACCCTGGGGTCCAGGGATCACGTGCTCAAGCCCGGAGAATCGATCCACTTCAATTCGGATATTGCCCACAAGCTAAAAAGCCTCTCCAGCCAGCCGACGCGCTGTTTGGTGGTACTGTATACGCTATAGAGTCCGCGTGCCTCGCAAGCGCAGGCGTTATTCGTTCGCCTGCTCGAAAAGATCGCCCGATCCCGTTTTCCGAGCCGGGCAGGCCTGCGCCTGGGCTGGGTACGGGACCAAATCGCTCTCGCGTCTACGGCAACCCCTGCATTCATCGCATCAGATTCAAATTGGGCCGCGCCAGGCGTTGGGGTGCATCGCTGAAAAAACGGCTCAGCTCGCCGCGCACCTCCTGCATATCGACCGCCTTGCGGATGCGGTTGTACAGGGTGTTGCCAAAAGTGAAGTTGGCGGCCAGGTAGGCACTGTAGCGTTTGTAACGGCGCAGGGCGCGCACCGGATCAAAGTATCGCTCAAGCAGATCGGCCATTCTGAGGGCGGCATTCGGGTAAGCCTCGGTCGATTCCCCTATGTCATGGCCCCATCGGGCAAAAACCCACGGGCGGGCAATGGCGATACGGCCCAGCGCCACACCGTCGCAGCCGGTGGTCTGCAGCATTTTCAAGCAATCTTGCGGATCGAACACATCGCCGTTGCCGAAAACGGGAATGGAGACCGCCTGTTTCACCAGCGCAATATATTCCCAGCGGGCCGGCCGGGTGCGTACATCGGGGGCCACGCGTGGATGAAAGGTCAAAGCATCCGCACCGGCATCCTCCAGGCGCCGGGCCAGATCGACCGGAATCCGTGCATCGTCCTGCCAGCCGGTCCTGAATTTGACCAGCACGGGGCAGCGGACCGCGCGGCGCACATGGCGCACCAAATCGGCGACAGCCGAGGGGTCCTTGAGAAGGGCCGCACCCTGGTTGAATCTGCAAATCTCTTTGACCGCACAACCCAGATTGATATCCACTCCGAAGAGGCCTTCGGCCTCGATTCGACGGGCCGCTTCGGCCATGCGCCGGGGATCGGCCCCCACGATCTGCATCACCAGGCGGCCGGCTTCCTCGTCGCGCCAACGGAAGTAAGCCGACCTGTGACGGTCTTCATGGGGAATGGGTGCAGCGCTGCACATTTCCGAGAACATCAACGCGCAGCCACCCAGTTCGTCCAGCAGTTGCCGGAAAGCCACGTGGCCCAGGAAAGTCATGGGGGCCAGCACCAGACGGCCGCCGATGGTGCGGCTGCCGATCGATAGGGGACGCTGAATCAATCCGGCCAATCGGCTGCTCGTGGTCGGCTCGGCTGCGGAGGGCGCATCGGAAGCCGGGAATCTGGATGTCATCAGGCACCCTTTTTAAGGTTTGTCGGGGTTATGTGCACTTAGTCGAGAAAACGTCGTGCATGGCAGTAAAGGTAGAGCCCAGAGGATTTGACGTAGCCGGCCAGAGAAATATCCAGATTCGTGGCCAGATCGACGGCCAGCCGCGTGGGACGTGAGAGGGCCAAAAAAATGGGGATGCGCGCGCGCGCTGTCTTTTGCACCAGTTCGTAGCTGATCCGCGAGGACATCATGACCGCTTTGGCCAGATGCAGGCGGCGGTCCAAAAAAAGACGGCCGATGGCTTTGTCCAGCGCATTATGGCGGCCCACGTCTTCTGCGGCCGTCAAAGGATTGAGATCCGCATCGAACAGCACGGCCGCATGACTGGCCGCACTGCGCTCGCGCAGCGGTTGAAATGCTTCCAAATTGAGCAGGCGCTGTTCGGCCAGGGCCGCGGGCAGCGCAATCTCATCCTTCACCGGCTGCAGTTCCTGCACCAGCTCGTCAATCAAGGTCTTGCCGCAAAGCCCGCAGCCGCTCTGGCTGATGTACCCGCGCCGGTCCAAGTGGGCGGCGATCCGTTGTTGCCGTTGCGGCGTGAGGGTCACCGTGACCACATTGGTGTCGTCCATATCACAGGCGGCCAAATTCACGATATCCTCGGGCGTGTCGATCAGGCCTTCGGTCAGACAGAAACCGGCGGCATGCGCCAGGTCGTCGCCGGGCGTGCGCATCACAACCGCATACGGGCGGCCCTGCACGCGGATGGAGAGCGGTTCTTCATCCAGAAGATCCATCGGCATGCGGCGTCTTTGGCCATGCTGCCATACATCGATTGCAATGGGTGTTACACTCACGTCGAACCCCTTTGAACCCGGTAATTTGTGATAGAAATCCGCAAATGTCAATTCAATACACCCTTGGCAGCGCGGGGCCGCCAACTTTTTCCTTGACATTTAGGGCCAAAAGTTTAATATCCCACATTTTTCAAGCTTGGCCATTGCTTTTCAGGGAGGTTCACAATGTACGCTGTAATAGCTGCAGGCGGCAAACAATATCGCGTCGAAAAGGGCGAAATCCTGCGTGTTGAAAAGTTGGAGGGCGATGTCGGCGCCGAAGTGGCCTTCGAACAAGTGTTGATGCTCGGTGAGGGCGAAAATGTCCGCATCGGCCGGCCCGTTGTGGAAGGCGCCTCCGTGAAGGGTCATATTGTCGAGCAGGGCAAGCACAAGAAAATCCTGGTATTCAAATACAAGCGACGCAAACGGTATCGCCGCAAGCAGGGCCACAGGCAGATTTTCACGGCGGTCCGCATAGACACCATCGAAGCATAGCGATATTGCGGGTATCGTATGTGGTAAGGAGCAGTCAGCATGGCACACAAGAAAGCGGGCGGAAGTTCTAAAAACGGTCGCGACAGTCAGGGACAGCGCAGGGGCACCAAGCGCTACAGCGGCCAGTTGGTCAAAGCCGGAAACATTATCGTACGCCAGGTCGGGACCAAAATCCATCCGGGTGTAAACGTAGGAATGGGCAGGGACTATACCCTTTTTGCCAAAATCGACGGAATCGTCACCTTTGAACGCAAAGGCCGCACAGGCAAAAAGGTCAGTGTTTATGCCGCGTGAAATTCATCGATGAAGCCACCATCATCGTGCAATCCGGCAACGGAGGGCGCGGTTGCGTCAGTTTTCGGCGGGAGCGGTTCGCTCCCCGGGGAGGACCGGACGGCGGCGATGGCGGCATAGGCGGTGATGTCGTTCTAAAGGCCACATCCAACAAGCGCACCCTATACCACATCCGATTCAGACAAGAGTACAAAGCAGAGAACGGCCAAGCCGGGCAAGGCAGCCAGAAGTACGGCCGCGGCGGCAAAGATCATATAATCGATGTGCCGGTGGGCACACTGGTATACAATGCCGAAACCGGCGAACTGCTCCACGATCTGGTCAATCCGGATGAGCCGGTGGTGGTGGCTCGCGGCGGACGCGGGGGGCGCGGCAACCTGCATTTCAAAACCTCCACCAATCGCGCTCCGCATTACGCCCAGCCCGGGGAGCCGGGGGAGCGCCTGACCCTCAAGCTGGAACTCAAATTGATGGCCGATGTGGGCATCATCGGGGTGCCCAATGCCGGCAAATCTACGTTGATCAGCGCCATTTCATCCGCACGGCCCAAAATCGCCGATTACCCCTTCACAACGCTGACGCCGAACTTGGGTGTAGTTGCGGTGCCGGACGCCGAACCCTTCGTGATCGCCGATATACCGGGATTGATCGAGGGGGCGCACGAGGGGGCCGGATTGGGGATTCGCTTTCTACGCCATGTCGAGCGCACCCGTTTGTTGGTTCACTTGATCGATTGCAGCGGCCTTAGTGAAGAAGATCCCTTGCAATCATACCGGACGATCCGCCACGAACTGACGATGTACAGTGACGGCCTTGCACAAAAGCCTGAATTGGTGGTACTGAATAAACTCGATGTGTCCGGTTCCGGCCAGCTGGCTGATCGTTTCTGCCAGGCACTGCCCGATCGTGAGGTGCTCCGCATCAGCGCCGTCACCCATTTGCGACTGGAACATTTGAAAACCTACATTCGACGGCAACTCGATATTTTGGATGAAAGCCTGTGAGTTCGGCCCGGACCGTTCCCGGCGGATCGGTCTTTTCGGCGGCACATTCAATCCCATCCATTTCGGACACGTTCAAGTGGCCGTTGATGTACTGCATGCTTTTCAATTGGATCGCATCTTTTTTATTCCCAGCGCGCTGCCGCCGCATAAAAGCGGCGGTAAACTGGCTGCGGCCGAAGATCGCTTGCACATGGTGCGCCTGGCATTGAAGAGCCATGACCGGCTCGAGGCCTGCGATACGGAAATTGTACGCAACGGTCCATCTTACAGTATCGACACGGTAAATCAATTGACGGCGGCCGCGACCGGGCAGAGCGCGCTCTTTTTTATATTGGGCGTGGATGCGTTTTTAGAGATTCACACGTGGAAGGATTTTGACCGCCTGTTTGAAAAGACCGCCATGGTGGTGATGTCGCGGCCAGGCACCGGCCAATGGTCGCCGGCCATGCGCCGGCACGTGGAAAGTTATGTAAAAAGACACATCGCCGCCGACTACCACATGGCCTCCGGAAATACGCAGCTGGTCCACCCGCACCTCTGCGACATTTATTTTGCCTCCGTGACGCCCCTGAACATCGCTTCATCGCAGATCCGCGATATGATCGAAAAAGGCGCTTCCGTGACGGGTCTGGTGTCACCGGCAGTAGGGGAATATATACAAAAGAGAAGGTTATTCCATGGACGATAATTGGGAAAAAGAACTTGATATTTACGTGCAAGCGGCTCTGGAGAAAAAAGCCGAGGCCGTCATCGTTTTGGATGTTCGCGGTCTGACCTCCATTGCCGATGCATTCATTATATGCAGCGGCCGTTCCAATCGCCAGGTGAGCGCCATTGCCGAAAACATCCAGCGCTCCCTGAGAAAGGGTTCGATCAAGGCGTTGAGCGTTGAAGGCATGGGCGACGGACATTGGGTGTTAATGGATTACGGCCATGTGATCATTCATGTGTTTTATGAAAGCACACGCGTTTTCTACGACCTGGAGGGGCTCTGGGTCGATGCACCGCGGGTCAACACGGAGAGCTTGAAGAAGCATCGCGCCATCGAAGTAAGTGCGTTTGACGGTGAGGAGATCATCATCGACTAGCGGGCCGAAGATGCCAGGCTGCATTGGATTCCCACGGGCGGTGATTACTATCTTTAGGCCGGCTGGAAATTGCGCAACAGGAAGTTCGCGGCACGCCGCCAGGACCCAAGGCAGGCAGCCGGAAATTGCCCCCTTCGACCCACACGCATATTCGGTCAGTTTGGATTTCTGATGTCTCGGATTCGATTCGCATGTCTTATGTCAGCCATGGGATCAACCAGGCGGTCGAGGATGCCGAATCCGCCGGGGAACTCTAAAAACGAACGGAGAAACCGATGTCAAGACCCAAACCGGTCATGCTGATGATATTGGACGGATGGGGGATTTACCCGCCCGGCCCTGGTAATGCCGTCCACCTGGCGCGTACACCGAACCTGGACCGCTGGCTTATCGAATACCCTAACACCCGTCTCAAAACGTGCGGAAAAGCGGTTGGTCTGCCCGAGGGGGTGATGGGCAATTCGGAGGTAGGCCATTTGAATATCGGCGCCGGAAGGGTCGTCTACCAGGATCTTCTCCGAATCGACATGGCCATTGAAAACGGCGCATTCTTTGATAATCCGGCCCTCAATCGCGCCATGACCCGGGCGGCGAACAATAAGGGCGTTTTGCATTTGATCGGATTGGTATCCGACGGGGGCGTTCACAGCCAATTGACCCACCTGCTGGCGCTATTGGACATGGCCAGGCAAAGAGGCCTTTCCGACGTATGTGTGCATGCCCTCTTGGACGGTCGCGATACTGCCCCGGACGGCGGTCAAGCGTATATCGCCCAAGTGCAGGCCCACATCCAGAAGACCGGTACAGGCGCCATCGCATCGATCTGCGGCCGCTATTATGCCATGGACCGCGATACCCGCTGGGACCGCACCGAAAAAGCCTATCGTATGCTCACGATGGGAGAAGGCCGCACGGCGCGTGATCCAGTCGCCGCGGTAGGCGACGCCTACCAACGTGGTGAGAGCGATGAATTCGTCACGCCGATTGTGATCACGGGCAGTGACGATCAGCCCCGCGCGATGGTGCGGGACGGCGATGCCGTTATCTTCTTCAATTTCCGCGCCGACCGCGCGCGCCAATTGACGCGCGCGTTTACCGACCCGAATTTCGAAGGTTTCCAGCGCGTCATCCTTCCCCGCCTCAGCCAATATGTATGCATGACGATGTATGATGAATCGTTCGGCCTGCCCGTTGCTTTCCCCCCGGAACACCTGTACGCCATATTGGGGGAGACGATCAGCGCACAAGGTCTGCATCAGCTGCGAATTGCCGAAACCGAAAAGTACGCCCATGTCACCTACTTCTTCAACGGCGGTGAAGAAAGGCCCTTTGAAAATGAAGATCGCTGCCTGATTCCATCGCCCCGGGATGTACCGACCTACGATCACAAACCCGATATGAGCGCGGTGGCCGTCACCGAAGAAGTGCTCAAGCGTATCGCCTCGGATCGCTACGATCTGATCGTGCTCAATTTTGCCAATATGGACATGGTCGGGCACACCGGCGTCATTGCTGCCGCCGTGCAGGCCTGCGAGACTGTGGATCGTTGTGCGGGCCGCATCGCGGAAGCCATTTTGGCCAAGGCAGGGGCATTGCTGATCACCGCCGACCACGGCAACGCCGAAACCATGCTCAGCAATGAGGGAAAAACATTTACCGCGCACACCACCAATCCGGTCCATCTGATCCTGATCGCTGAACAATACAAACATGTCCGCCTGCGTGAAGGGATCCTGGGTGATATCGCGCCGACCATCCTGCAGCTCATGGAGATTTCCCAACCGCTGCAAATGACGGGGCAAACCTTGATTTCAGGTTGACCCGGCAAGTCCAAGGAGCATTGATAAAGAGTCAAACTGACATGCCAATCTCTTCCGAAGAAACATTGCAGGACTATATCACCGGTCGAATGATCCCCAACGCCGGCGCCGAAGCCAATCGGCAGATGGTCGAACGAATCCTGGTGGATGTCAAAGGATATGCCCGCGAAGCCATCGAAGTGGATGTGCCCATTTGCCTCGACATGGGACAGGAGCAGTATCATTCGCGCTTGGATTTGGTCATCAAGGTGCGGGGCTTGCGCTATTTGGTGATTAAATGCGCGCCAGGTTCGTTGGCGTCGCGCGAAAGGGAAGTAATTGCCGCTGCGCGGCTTCTCGAAACCTACCAGGTGCCGTTGGCCGTCGCTTCCGACGGCCGCACGGCATTGCTCTGGGATACCCTCAGTGGCAAAAGTCTCGGGCAGGGTTGGGAAGTCGTTCCTTCCCGCGAACAGGCCGAAAAATCTTTCAACCCGGAAAGTTTAAGACCCCTTGAAGAAGCGCGGCGGATACGCCAGAAACTCATATTCCGCTCTTACGACAGCATGAATGTGCATCGAAGAACCGGCGTTTCTTCATAGAAGTATGGAAGTAATCCCACTGCGATCGATTTAATGCTTTGACCCGCAATGCACAAGTCGGGTCGCCACCTCTTACTGCCCGGCCACATCGCGGCCGCAATTTTTACAAATTTTGGCCCTGCGCTTGATGACTTCAGCGCAGAACGGGCATTCACGCGTAAAGAAGCGCTCATGGATTTTTGAGACCGCCCCTTCGATGGTCTCCTGCAATTTCTGATTGCCGGCCTTCATGCAGCGCAAGGGTTCGATGGCTTCCAATTCTCCAATATCCCCGATCATCTCGGCAGCCTTGATCCGCACCCGCACCGGTTCGCAAGCGTCGCTCAACAGGCGCATGACGGTTACCCCATCCCTGTTGACATAGCAGTCCGCCAATATCGAGAACCCCTTTTTGGTTTGCTCTTTTAAAATCTCCTGCTGGGCCACCGCAACATCATCAACGATCTGACCTTGACCGCCCATTGAACTGAAAACAGGCATGCATTCGAATTGTTCCGTGCCCGGATAATTTAAACACCGCATGGATGCACGTTGGGCAAAATTTTCTTCCATATCCTTCCATCCCTGGGTGTACAAAGCGCACTCATCATTGAAACACAGGAACAGAAAGGGTTCCCCCCAGCCCAAACCGTCGGAAAAGTTGATAGGAGGGACTTCCCATAGCTTCATTGCCTCACCGCAGTGGGGACAGACAGGCTTCTTCATCGCCAGCACGCGTTCCAGATACTCTTGTCGGGTTTCCATATAATCTCCATTGGGATGATCGCCTCAGGTTGCACGACACCCTATTTATCGTCGCCGCAAAAGCGGTCGTTTTTATCCGCATGGCCGGCAAGGATGGAAAGGCCGGGCGCTTGACCCGATCAATCTATTCCAGCACGGTGCGGGCTGAAATAATCAGGGTAAATTAAACCCCGGACGACCTGATGTCAATCGGGTCGTCCTCCCCAACCGCCCCAGCAGCGGTTATAAGTGTACAGGATCCCTGGCTTCACCCTTGCGCGGCCAAGCCTTTCGACGCAGATTCGGTTCAAGTGAAATTCTGTCGATTTGGACAGGTGCTGCCGTGTAACTTTTTTGGCTGTTGCGTCTCCTCATGTGCGGTTGTATAAAATAAGCGCTTTCCGTCAAGAGGGAGGTTTCCATGAGCATCGATCGCCTGGTTATGGCTTTTGCCGGCACGGTCGTTCTGATCGGCCTATTGTTGTCGCTCGTGCACAGCACATACTGGCTTTTTTTACCGGCTTTTGTCGGAGCCAACTTGCTTCAAGCCGCCTTCACCCGATTTTGCCCGCTGGCCATTTTTTTGAAACGGCTGGGCATCAAATCGGGCGTGGCCTTTGAATAAAACTACGGGATGGGTGCCGGTGTCCATCCACTGGTTGGCATTGTCCTGATTTGGACTGGGGTCTGAGCCGGTGTCGGTTCCGGAACCGGCATCGAAAGAGGTTCTGAACAAGACCAATGCGCTATTTCAATTCCGATGCCGAGGTCTTTCTTGAAAGCCAGGCAGGTGTTGAAACAGGCCACTATGGATCGCCAGTCAACCCATGCGCCCCGCTCCGCAACGAAGATGAAGTCTTCTGACGATCAAGCTTGCCTGAAAGCGGCACTTCGATTGCTCGGCCGACGCGACCACGCGGTTGTAGGGCTGCGTTGTAAGCTGTCGCAGCGCGGATTCCAGCCTGCCCAAATCGCCGCCGCCATTGCCGAATGCGAGCGCTTGCGCTACCTGGATGATCAAAAATTCTGTCATTATTTCACTTTGCAGCAGCGGCGCAAGGGCTATGGTGCTTTGCGCATTGCCCAGATGTTGAGGGAAAAAGGAGTGCCTGCGATTCACATCGCTGAAAGCCTCCGGCGCAATTGCACAGAAATGACCCAGATCGAAGACTGCCGCAGCGCCTTGGCCAAGAAAGTGAAAACGTGGTCCCCTGTAAAAGACGATAAAATGACCGAGCGCTTGTATCGATTTCTTCTCAGCCGTGGTTTTGATGCCGCCACCGTACGCAGGGTCCTTGATGAAGAAGTGCCCGCGTCCCCCGCGGAATAACGCTGGGTAAATCCCGTGCGACCAAGATGACAGAAATGCTTTTGCTCCTATCCATTTGCCGGCAGATGGCTGAGGTGTTCAGATCCTCGAATTCACGGCGCGGGCGATGATATCTGAGGCAAAAAAGGCAGCCTTACCAACCGTCGGGGTAAGGCTGCCTTTTAAAAGCAAGGTCAAGAATAAATTAGATGGCGTCCTTGAGCTTTTTGCCGGGCTTGAATCTCACGACATTGGAGGCTTTGATTTTAATTACTTCACCGGTCTGCGGATTTCTGCCTTTGCGGGCTTTGCGGCGTGCTTTCTGGAATGTGCCAAATCCCACCAGGGTCACCTTACCGTCTTTCTTCTTGAGTGCCTTGGTCACACCGTCTACGAAAGATTCCAGAGCAGTTTGCGCCGCAGCCTTCGTGATGCCAGCTTCATTGGCCATTTTCTCAACAATTTCCGCTTTTGTCATCTGAATCCTCCTTTTAGAATGGTAAACACCCGCCGATCTGCTTCTATACGGCATTTACAGTCTCACATGGGCTTTGTCAACATATAAGTGCCGATTATTCACGGTTTTTTTACCTATCATCCTTTCCAAGCGGCTTGGCATATTGCTTTGCGCCTCACCTCCTGCAAAGACGCTTTAAGGGAAAGTGCATGCGGGGTATCCGCCCGCCTTTTTCATGAAGCTTTCAATTTGCGCAAGCCGCGGAGCGATCCAGGTTCCGATATTGGATTGCCTCTCCAACATGCCGGGCCGCGATTGCTTCTTGGCCTGCCAGATCCGCGATCGTGCGGGCGATCTTCAGAATTCGGCTCAAGGCGCGTGCGGAAAGCCCCAGCCTTTCGATTGCCGTTTCAAGCAGGGTGCTGGCGCCCGCATCCAACCGGCAAAAACTTCTGATGTGCCGATTGCCCATCTGCGCATTGCAGAAAAAGCTGGTCTTGTGAAATCTCGCGGCCTGAACCGTTCTGGCCGCAACGATGCGGCGGCGGATCTCTTCGGAAGATTCGGTTGGGCGTTCTTCCATGAACTCTTTGTAGGCAACCGCCGGCACTTCAATGTGAATATCGATGCGATCCAGCAGCGGTCCGGATATTTTGGCGCGGTAGCGCTCGATCTGCGGAGGTGTGCAGCGGCAGATATGCTTGGGATCGGAGAAATAGCCGCACGGACATGGATTCATGGCCGCAACCAGCATCACGCGGGCAGGATAGGTGATGCTGGAACTGGCCCTGGAGATGGTCACCCGGCCATCTTCAAGGGGCTGGCGCAATACTTCAAGCACATGCCTTTTGTACTCCGGCAACTCGTCCAGGAAAAGAACGCCGTTGTGCGCCAAACTGACTTCTCCGGGCCGGGGCACGACCCCACCCCCGATTAAGCCGGCATCTGAAATGGTGTGGTGCGGCGCACGAAACGTTCGACGCATGATTAAAGCCTGATCATGTGCCAGCATGCCCATGACGCTATACACCTGGGTGGTTTCGATGGCCTCTTCAAAGGTCAGCGGGGGCAATATGGAAGGCAGCCTCCGGGCCAGCATGGTTTTACCGGCACCGGGCGGTCCGACCATCAGCAGGTTATGACCTCCCGCAGCGGCAATCTCAAGAGCCCTTTTGGCATGCTCCTGCCCTTTGACCTCTGCGAAATCTTCTTGTGCAGGATCTTGCCGCTCGAACAGGTGCAGGAAATCGATGGGTTGCTCCGCAGCCAAAGCAATATTGCCGCGAAGTAATTCCACCACCTCGGACAGACTCTGCGCCCCGTAGACGTCGATATCGGACACCACTGCGGCTTCCTTTCGGTTGCCGTGCGGAACAACAACCGACCGATACCCGGCCTGCCTGGCTTTCAAGGCCATGGACAAGGAACCGCCCACAGCCTTGATGCGCCCGTCCAAGCTCAATTCTCCCAGAAAGAGAATGGACTCGAGGGCCGGCTGCGGCAAAACACCGGTAGCGGCCATGATCCCAATGGCCATCGGCAAGTCGAAGCCGGTGCCTTCCTTTTTGATGTGGGCCGGCGCCAAGTTGACGGTGATGCGGTCGTCCGGGAAAGCATATCCTGAATTCTTGATCGCCGATCGGACGCGTTCTTTGCTTTCTTTGACCGCGGTCTCAGGCAGCCCGACAGTCACAAAGGCCGGAAGTCCGTTGGCGATATCCACTTCCACTTCCACCAAATAAGCGTCCACCCCGATGACGGCGATACTCAGTACTTTTGCAAGCACGGCACCCCCTCCCGACGCGCCCAAATCCACAGCTTCACCTTTTCAGACAAATCGGGGCGTCCCAAATATCGGCACCCTATAATTTTGTTGTCAAAAGGACTCCGCGTGCGGTAATAAGTGGGCAGATTTTTACACATTGCACGGAATGGCGCCGCATGGTTTGAAAAAAGCCCATCCGCACATGTGATTGAAATCTTGCAAGCGTAATCGATTGCGACATTCAAGCACGGCCAGGCCGGGCAACTGAATGGGATGGTTTTGAATTAAATGCACGTGCTTGCAGACCGCCGATCAATGGCGATGTTAATATGACGCCATACAGTGCAAACGCCGGCGGTTTGGTTTGGCAATCAACGGCAGATGCGTGAACAGGTAAATTCGCTCCGTGCAATTCCGACAAGCGGTCGTGCCGGCGCCCTGTTGCCGGATAACCCGAGTGTTTTACATTAGCGCATAGCAGATTCCGTCCCATTACCAGTATTGCGGGAGGGCTGCAAGGAAATACAGCGTCATGGCCCAAGAGGATCATTTACAAAAATCAATCGCCAGAGAGGTGCGGTGTTCGGGCATCGGCCTGCATTCAGGCAAAATGGTACGTATTCAGATGAAACCGGCGCCGGTTAATCACGGCATCAAATTTGTACGCACCGATTTGCCCAACCGCCCAACTGTCTCGGCCCGGTTCAACAAAGTGGTGGATACCAGCCTGGCTACCGTCATCGGTGAGGATGGTTTCATTGTGTCCACCATCGAGCACCTGATGGCCGCATTTGCCGGCTTGGGGATCGACAATGCCCTGGTAGAGACGAATGCCTATGAGTTGCCGATGATGGACGGCAGCGCCGGTCCCTTCGTGAGGATCATCAAATCGGCCGGCATTCGGATCCAGGAAGCCCCACGGATCTATTTTGTCGTCAACAAACCCATTATTTTAGAGGAGAACAACAAGTCCGTCGGGATCTATCCAGCCCCCTGTTTTCGCGTAACGTGTATGATCGAATTCGCGAATTGCCCCCTCATCGGGACCCAAACCCAGGATATGGTCATCACGGCCGAAACATTTGAGCAGGAAATCGCCGATGCCCGCACCTTTGGCTTTCTCCAGGAAGTAGAGTACATGCAAAAGTTTGGCTTGGCCAAGGGCGGTTCACCGGACAACGCCATTGTCATCGATCAGGACAGAATCCTGAATGAAGGCGGCCTGCGTTTTTCCGACGAGTTCGTACGCCACAAACTGCTCGATTGCATCGGTGATTTTTCCCTGATCGGTCTTCCCATTATCGGTCATGTGGTGGCCAAACGTTCGGGGCATGCGTTTAATAATGCTTTCCTCGAAAAATTCTTTCTTGAAAAGAGCTCCTGGCAGACCTGTACCATTGATGACGTCGGCCCATATCCGGCAAGCGCCTCCTTGAAACAACTTGCCAAGTAAGACGTGTTCCTCTATGATGCCGAGTTCAGCATGGTTTTTAAGATTGCCATAGCAGCCCTTACACCTGATACGCCACGAAGATGAGACAAAAAATCACGCGTTTAACAGTATGGATGTTTATTGGATTGCTTTTGCTGCCGCAGCCGGGCAATACACAGGATGCCATGCTGACCAATATCATCGTCACCAACACGCGCGATGACCTGCTTGTTTATCTGACCGTAAAAAACGCGTTTCCACGGGATATCGAACAGACGATCCAAAGCGGCGTTCCGGCCACATTTTCGTACTACATCAATCTGTATAAGGTCCGCAACTTCTGGCCGGATAGTGAAATCACCGAAATCGATATCACGCATACGATCAAATACGACAATCTGAAAAAAGAGTATATCGTGACCCGCTCCTGGGAAGGCAATCGCACCATATCGGTGCGATCCTACCAGGAAGCCAAGAAACTGATGACCGAAATCGATAGTCTGGCCATCGTTTCCCTCGCGCAGCTCGAAAAGAGCAAACAATACCAAATTCGCGCCAAGGCCAAATTGAGCAAACTGACACTTCCCTTTTATTTGCACTATGTGCTCTTTTTTGTATCCTTGTGGGATTTTGAAACCGACTGGTATACGGTCGACTTTATCTATTAAGGCCCACCGCAGACCATGATCGATTCTGTCAACTTATGAGCCGCTCAGCACAACAATCCAAAGTCACACTGCCGGCTGAAGAAAAAAAGCGGCGCAAAAGAGAAACCATTCTCATCGTGGCCATCATTCCGGTGGTGGCCCTTCTGGCGCTTGTCCTGAACCGCAATTTATACCTGCGCGCCGATCTTCCCGTATCCAATCAGATATTGATGTTCATTCTGATCAATATCAACCTGCTGCTTCTTCTTTTGCTTATTTTCCTGGTCTTCCGCAACTTGGTCAAACTGCTCTACGACCGCAAACGCAAGGTCATGGGCGCAAAGTTGCGCACGCGCCTGGTGGTTGCATTCATCACTTTGACCTTGTTGCCGAGCACGGTGCTGTTTCTTTTTTCCATCACCTTTATCACCAGCAGTATTGAATTCTGGTTTAATGTACCTGTCGAACAAGCGCTGGAAAACTCCTTGCGTGTCGGTCATACCATGTATCAGCGCGCCGAAAGGGAAAGCCGTTTTCTGCTCGAACGGATTGCCTATCAGATCGACAAGAAAGGCCTGCTTGAACCCGCCAAGGCACAACCCCTGGCGAATTATATCCAAATAGTGCAACGCGAGTTCAACCTGGATGCCCTGGAAGTATACGCAGCCAACGCCGAAAGGGGGGCATATGCCCTGGCGCCGATTCTGGAGGAGAAATCGTTTGCGCAAATACCGTCCAGCGATCTGCTCAAACCGGCTTCCAACGAAGGCGTCCACACGATCTCCACCAATCTGGAGGCCGGTGAATTGCTTCGCACCATCGGGTCGGTTCCGTTCGGCGCCCGGACAGGTGAAGCAAAGGGATTCGTGGCCATTTCAGACTTCCTGCCGCCCGAACTTTCGGAAAGCATGTCTTCGATCACGCGGGGATTCGAGGAGTACCGGCAGGTTGTTCTGCTCAAGCGACCGATCCAAATTTTCTACTACATCACCCTGTCGGTCGTGGCCTTGCTGGTGGTTTTTTGCGCCGTATGGATAGGATTCTATCTGGCCCGCACCATCACGATTCCCATTATGCGACTGGCCGAAGGCACGCGCCGGGTGGCCGAAGGGGATTTGAGCTTTGCCTTGGATATTCAGGCCGACGACGAAATCGGCAGCCTGGTTTCCGCTTTCAATAAAATGACCCGCGACCTGCGCATCGGCAGGGAACAGCTCGAATTGTCAGCGCAGATGTTGCGCGAACAGAACATGGAAATCGAAGCACGCCGGCGCTACATGGAAATTGTTCTCAAAAATGTCTCCGCGGGAGTCATTACCTTGGACGCCAACGGGGTTATCAAGACCTTCAACACATCGGCGGAACGGATGCTGAACCTGAGCGCCGGTGATATCCTCAATAAAAGCTACAAGTCCTTGCTTTCCGGTCCGCGGCTCAAGATGGCCGCACAGATCATGGAAAGCCTTACCGGCCGACATCCCGAAACACTGGAAATACCGCTGCGGCTGGCCATCGAAGGCCGCCCGCGCAGTTTTTTGGCCTGCATCAATACCTTGAAAGATGAAGCCGGCCAACATGTGGGCATCGTGATGGTCATCGACGATTTGACCGAGCTGGAAAAGGCGCAGCGCATGGCGGCCTGGCGCGAAGTGGCCAGGCGCATCGCGCACGAAGTCAAAAACCCGCTGACCCCGATCAGCTTGTCGGCCCAGCGGCTGAAGCGTAAGTACTCACAGCAGATCAGTGATCCGATTTTTGACGAATGCACTCAGATGATCATCAACCACGTCGAGTTGATTCGCAACCTGGTCAATGAATTCTCTGCTTTTGCGCGCTTCCCGACCGCCGATCCCAAGCCATGCCAATTGGCGCCCATCATCGAAGAGACGGTCGCGCTGTATAAAGAGGGGCACCCCGCCATCGACTTCCAGGTGCACCTCCAGGATGCACTGCCGACCATGAATCTGGACCGCCAGCAGATCAAACAGGCGATGATCAACCTGGTCGATAACGCGGTTTCGGCCATACGCCTGCACGGCACCGTTTGGATCGTGGTCTCTTACGATGCGATTCTCAAGTCGGTGCGCATCGAAGTGGCCGACGACGGCATCGGCATCAGCAACGATGACAAGATTCGGCTGTTCGAACCCAATTTTTCGACCAAGAAAACCGGCATGGGATTGGGGCTGACCATCGTTAACAGCATCATCATCGACCATGGCGGAATGATCAGCGTACAGGACAATCATCCGCGCGGCGCCAAATTTGTAATCGAATTGCCGGCCTGAGCTGCTCGCGCCACCAGGCCTTTTGACGTTGAAAGGAATGGCCCATGTTTCCAACCATCATGATCGTTGATGACGAACCCTCCATCCTGAAATCCCTGCAAGGCCTGCTCACCGATGAGGGATTTGAAGTGACGACGGCGTCCAACGGCTACGCGGCGCTTCAAAACATTCAGACCGAGGCGCCGGATCTGGTTTTGCTGGACATCTGGATGCCGGGCATAGACGGATTGGAGACCTTGAAAGAGATCAAAAAAGACAACCCCCACGTTCAGGTGATCATGATCACGGGCCATGGCACGATCGAGACCGCCGTCCAGGCAACCAAACTGGGTGCCTTTGATTTCATCGAAAAGCCGCTGGCGATCGAAAGGGTTATCGTGGCGATCAACAATGCCCTGAATTTCCGGCGCCTGGAAGAGGAAAACCGATACCTGCGCCGCAAGACCATCGAAAAGAACGCCATCACCGGCAACAGCCCGCTCATCATGAATTTGAAGGAGACCATCGCCAAGGTGGCGCCCAGTGACAGCTGGGTTCTGATTCAGGGAGAAAACGGCACCGGCAAGGAACTTGTGGCCCGCAACATCCACCACATGAGCCAGCGGGCTTCCAAACCGCTGATCGATGTCAATTGTGCGGCCATTCCCGAGGAGCTGATCGAAAGCGAACTGTTCGGCCATGAAAAAGGCGCTTTTGCCGGAGCTACAGGCAAAAAGGTGGGCAAATTCCAGATGGCCGACAAGGGCAGCCTCTTTCTGGATGAAATCGGGGATATGAGCTTGAAAACGCAGGCCAAGATTCTGCGCGTGCTGCAAGAGAAACAATTTCAGCGCGTGGGCGGCAGTCGCACCATGCGGGTGGATGTCCGGGTGATTGCGGCGACCAATAAGAATCTGAAGGAAGAGATCGCCCAGGAGCGCTTTCGCGAAGATCTTTACTACCGGCTGAATGTGGTCCCGATCGAAGTGCCCTCACTCAGAAACCGGGTTCAGGATATCGCCATGCTTGTGGATGTTTTTTTGGAAGAAGCCGCCCGAAAGAACCGCACGCCCAAAAAGCGCATGGCACCGGAAGCGCTCGAGCTGCTGTACCGATACAACTGGCCGGGCAATGTACGTGAATTGAAAAATCTGGTGGAACGCCTGGTGATCATGATTTCCGACAAGGTGATCCAGGCCGACCATTTGCCCAAGCCTTACAACCCGGGAACGATCTCAGACGGATTCCAGGCGGTCGAATCGCTGTTCAACCTGGATGAATACAAGGAGGCCAAAGAGCAATTTGAACGCTATTTCATCGAGCGCAAATTGGCCCAAAACGAGCACAACATCACCCAAACGGCAAAATCGATCGGGGTCGAACGCAGCTATTTGCATCGCCGCATCAAAC
Organism: Desulfobacteraceae bacterium; assembly: GCA_003599575.1. Taxonomy (GTDB): domain Bacteria; phylum Desulfobacterota; class Desulfobacteria; order Desulfobacterales; family Desulfosarcinaceae; genus Desulfatitalea. The sequence goes on from QZKV01000044.1 coordinate 26,389, forward strand.
GGCTCGGAAAAAAGAAATCGTGATCTTTACCGGCACGCTTCGTTGGATTGAAAGGAAACGCATTGCGCGTCATCGGCGGCAGCTTGAGGGGTCGTAAGCTGGCGACCATCCGCGGACTGGCGATCCGCCCGACGGCCGACCGTGTGCGTGAAGCGCTCTTCAATATCCTGGGGAGCCGTCCGGTCGACGCCCATGTGCTGGATCTGTTTGCCGGCACAGGCGCCTTGGGCATCGAAGCGCTGAGCCGCGGCGCAAAACGGGCGGTATTTGTGGACAAGGCTGCCCAGGCGCTTCAGATCATCCGTAAGAATATCGCCTTGTGCCGGCTTGAAGCGCGCACGGATGTGCTGCGCCTGGATATTGCCATCAACCCCCGCAGTCTGCTGCCGTATCGCGGCACCTTCGATCTGATCTTCATCGACCCTCCGTATAACCGCGGCATGATCCGGCCGACCCTTCTCAACTTATCGGAAAACCATCTGCCGTCCCATGATGCGATTGGGGTGATAGAACACGCACCATCCGAAATCATCGATCCGCCGCCCTCCGGATGGATTCTCATTGATCAGCGGCGCTATGGTCAAACACAACTTTCATTTTTGTCGTTTGCCGCCTCGCCCGTTGACCCGTCGGCCGGTTCATGACCAATGGGGCGTATTTGATCCTGCACCACCGAACGGGCCAAAGGACAATCGGGCAAACGGAATGCGGCAACTTGAAAACAAGGCCATTCCATGCTAGAAAGCCCGAACGCATGCATTGAAATCGGCACAGTTCTGAGCACCCCATGAATGGAAGGCGCCTATGCAAAGAATAGCTGTTTACCCCGGCTCTTTTGACCCTGTCACCTACGGGCATATCGACATCGTTCAGAGAGGCCGCAAACTCTTTGATAAAATCATCGTAGCTATTTTGCACAATCCCTCCAAACAGGCCCTCTTTGCAATAGAAGACCGGCTGGAGATGTTAAGGGAAAGCTTGAAAGAGATTCCCGATGTGACCTTTGATTCGTTTGACGGCCTGCTGGTCGATTATGCCAAAAATGTGGGCGCAAATGCCATCTTGCGGGGCATGCGCGCCGTGTCCGACTTTGAACATGAATTCCAGCTTGCCTTGATGAATCGTAAGCTCAACCGGGATATCGAATCCGTCTTCCTGATGACCGGAATGCGCTGGTTTTTCACCAGCTCATCGATCATTAAAGAAGCCGCTTTGTTCGGAGGTGACATTTCGGACATGGTGCCGCCCAATGTCTATCAGCGCGTGAAGGCCAAATTTCAGCGGCCTGGGAAATAAAGATAGACTGCCACGGCGGACCAGCGCAGCGGAAAGCGGCCGCTGGCGCCATTCCCAAACCGGCCTGGAAGAGACCCGCCATGGATTTGTGGCAACTTAAAATTTTCTGCAAAGTGGTCGAGCTGAAGAGTTTCTCCAAAGCCGGTGAAGCAGTGCATCTTTCTCAGCCGACGGTCAGCAGCCATATCAAGGAACTCGAGCACTACTTTGACACGCAGTTGGTGGACCGGCTGGCGAAACAGGCCGTCGCGACCAAAGCCGGCGAGCTGCTTTACCGCTACGCCCAGCGGTTATTGGCATTGCGCGACGAAACCCAATCGGCCATGGCCGAATTTCTGGGTAAAATCAAAGGGCGCTTATGCGTCGGCGGCAGCACCACCCCAGGCGCCTATTTGCTGCCGCGCCTTATCGGGCTCTTTACGCAAACCTTTCCCGAAGTGCACATCGCCCTGATGATCAGCGATTCTTCGGAAATCATCGCCAAGATCACCGCCGGAGATATTGAGGTGGGAATTGTGGGAGCGCAAAGCCAGGACGGCCACCTGAGCCAGGAGCCCCTGATGACGGATGAATCCTACCTGGTGGTGCCGGCTGATCACAAATGGGCCGATAGAAAGCGCGTGTGTCTGCGTGAGATGCTGGACGAACCTTTTATAATCCGCGAAAGCGGGTCGGGCACGCTGCGCGCCTTTGAGCAAAGCCTTCATCGCTCCGGGCATACACTGGACGAATTTCGCATCGTCGCCGAAATGGGCAGCACCGAAGCCGTGCGCCAGGGAATCAAAAACAGGGTCGGCTTGTCCGTCTTGCCGGCCATCGCCGTAGACGACGATGTCAAAACCGGCGCCTTGTGCACCTTGACCCTCGCCGAACTCGATCTGAAGCGCAATTTTTTCTTGACCTATCACGCCAACCGCACCCCCTCTCCCCTGGCGCGAACCTTCATGACCTTTCTACGACACCATTTCACCCAGCCGGACGACCGCCGGAATTCGCTTTGCACTTAATCGACAGCATGCTTATTATAAGAACCTGAATTCAGTGCCAAATAGAAGCCGTTTTGGGTTAGGCGGAGACGTATCCCTCGACTGATGCAGGTGACCATGAAAATTAATTTTTCGCCGAGTGCGACAACAGTGCTGAAAAAGCGCTATCTCCAGAAAGATGAGCTTGGCAATACCATCGAGACACCGGAACAGATGTTGCGGCGGGTTGCCCGCCACGTGGCCCAGGCCGATCTGCTTTTTGAAAACGCCAAATCGGCGGCGCCTGCCGAAGAGCGTTTTTTCCGCATGCTCTCGAACCTGTGGTTTTTGCCCAATTCACCGACCTTGATGAACGCCGGCCGGAGATTGGGCCAACTGGCGGCATGCTTTGTACTGCCCGTGGGCGATTCCATCGAGGAGATCTTCGATGCCGTCAAGTATACGGCCATGATTCATAAATCGGGCGGCGGGACAGGCTTTTCCTTCTCCCATATCCGCCCCGCCGACGATCTGGTCTCCAGCACCACAGGCGTTTCCAGCGGTCCCGTTACATTCATGTCGGTCTTTGATGTGGCCACCGACGCTGTAAAACAGGGCGGCACACGCCGGGGCGCCAACATGGGGGTCCTCAGAGTCGACCATCCGGATATCGAAGCCTTCATTACAGCCAAAAACCATCCGCACCGCTTGACCAACTTCAACCTGTCGGTGGCCCTTACGCAAGCATTTTTGGATGCCTTGTCCGAAAGCGGCGACTTTGATCTGATCAACCCGCGCACCGGCCGGGTGGTCCGCAAGGCCTCGGCGCAACACATTTTTGAGTTGATTGTGCAATCGGCCTGGAGCAACGGGGAACCCGGCATTGTGTTTCTGGACCGCATCAATCAAGCCAACCCGACGCCGCATCTGGGTCCGCTCGAGGCCACCAACCCCTGCGGCGAGCAACCCTTGCTGCCGTGGGAATCCTGCACCCTGGGCGCCATCAACCTGTCCCAGATGGTATCGAGCAAAGGCGTGCTGTACGGCCGTCTCAGACCTGTCGTCCGCGATGCCGTACACTTTCTGGACAATGTGATCGAGGTTAACCGGTATCCGCTGCCGGAAATTGAAAAAGCCAGCAAAAGGACCCGCAAGATCGGGTTGGGGGTGATGGGATTCGCAGATATGTTGATCCGTCTGGAGATCCCCTACGATTCACAGGAAGCGGTCGAGCTGGCCGAAGCGATCATGAGCTTCATCCAAAAGGAAGCCCGTGAAGCCTCCGCAGCCCTCGGACGGCGGCGCGGCAATTTCCCGGCCTTCAGCGGCAGCATCTTCGACGGCTCATCCTTTGCCCACATGCGCAATGCCACTGTGACCACTGTTGCCCCGACCGGCACCATCAGCATCATTGCCGGAACCTCCAGCGGCATTGAGCCGCTGTTTGCAGTAGCCCACGCAAAACATGTGCTGGATGACCAGAACCTGCCGGAGATTCATCCGCTGTTCATCCAAACCGCCAAAAAGCAGGGCTGTTTCTCTGCGGAGATCATCAGCGAAGTGGCCCGCGAAGGATCGATACAGGGCATGGATGCTGTCCCCCAAACCGTTCGGCGGCTGTTCCGCACGGCCCACGATATTTCCCCTGAATGGCACGTAAAAATCCAGGCCGCATTCCAGAAACACACCGATAATGCGGTCTCCAAAACGGTCAATTTTCCTGCCGACGCCACCAGCGAGGATGTCGCGAGCGTGTTTATCACGGCCGCCCAACTGGGATGCAAGGGGGTGACCATCTACCGCTATGGTTCGCGGCACCACCAGGTGCTCAATGTCGGCACCGCGCCCTCCGAATCGGAAAAAATCGCCCCGCGTCCCCGGCCGCAAAGAACGTATGGGCTCACTGAGCGCATCAGTACCGGCTGCGGCCGCCTGTATGTCACCATCAATTCGGATGAATTGGGCATATGCGAAGTGTTCGCCCAAATGGGCAAGACCGGCGGATGCGCTTCATCCCAGATCGAAGCGGCCGGCCGGCTGATTTCACTGGCCCTGCGCTCCGGAGTCAAAGCGGATGCGATCATCAAACAAATGACCGGCATCCGTTGCCCGTCGCCCAGCTGGCAAAACAGCAAGATGGTGCTGTCATGCCCCGATGCCATGGCCCAGGTACTGCAGCGGGTGGCCCTGACGGATGCAGTGGAAACCCGCCAACCTATGGGGATGTGTCCCGATTGCGGCAACCCACTGAACCATGGCGAGGGGTGTTTGAACTGCTACACCTGCGGCTTTTCCAAATGCGCTTAGAAAAAGGA